>NZ_JAYESN010000011.1:0-75985 GCF_034860625.1 Lamprobacter sp. | reverse complement strand
GCCTTGCCTCGTGCTTAAATCAGGGGCGGAAATGGTTCAGATTGCGGCGGTCTGCATGGCAACAATCCAAACGGGGCTACTGGTCGTCGAATTAGCGCTTGAGCCCTGGGGCACAGCTCAGCAGGCACTGCTAGAGCTACTGCCGGCTGAGGAGCAATCCCGCATCCTGCGCTATCGTCGCGATGCCGACCGCTGCCGCAGCCTCACTGCGGCGCTGCTGCCGCGCCTCCTGATCAGCCATCAGCGCGCTCAGCCTTTAGCGCAAATCCATATCGAGCGTGGTCCGACCGGAAAGCCATTTTACCCCGCCGACCCTCAGCTCCACTTCAACCTCTCACACTCAGGGCAGTTTGTCGCCCTCGCAATCGGCGCATCGCCGGTTGGCGTCGACGTCGAGCAGGTGCGCCCGACCAGGGACTGGGATGCCATCGCCAAGCGCTTCTTCGCGCTCGAAGAACAGCAGTGGCTGGCCCGTTTCGATCAGGCCGAGCGCAGGCGCCGCTTCGTCGCTCTCTGGAGCCGCAAAGAGAGCCTGCTCAAGGCCACTGGCGAAGGCATCGCTGGCGGCCTCAGCAGCTTCTGCGCCATCGCTGAAGAGGATGCTGAGATCATGATCGACCATCATGGGCAACGCTGGTTCCTGCGCTCGTACCCGACCCTGCCCGGCTATGGACTCGCGCTCTGCTCGGGCTCGCCCGGTCTGCCGCCGCCACGCCGAGCCCAGGTGCGAGCTGCGCAATTCCTCGACGACATCAAGCCAGCCATCGCGGCATTGGTCGCCATGCGCCGGGTTGCAGCCGATGCCAAGGCACCTTAGGCTGCATCATGACTCTAAGGAAGACCCGAATTCAGATGACCCACCAGGGGTGTCCATGCTGACAACGACAAACAAGCTCGCGATGCCGCCGCTGATCACCACCAGCGCCGGTCAGGAACGGCGCGTCGGCGTCGAGATCGAGCTGAGCGGACTCAGCATCAGCGAAACCGCGGACCTGGTGCAAGAGACGCTCTTCGGCGCCGATGCTGCTGAAGTGCTGCATCCCGGACGCTACGAGATCGCTCTACGCGGTGACCCCGCTGGCGACTGGGAGATCGAACTCGACTTCGCCTACCTGAAAGCGCTCGGGCGGCGTGAGCGCAACGAGGACGACCTCGGCGCTGCGGTCGAAGGATTCGCCGAAGATCTGCTGCGCCTGATCGCCGAGCGCATCGTGCCAGTCGAGGTCATCAGCCCTCCGCTACCGCTCTCGCGGCTGGCTGAATTCAACCTTATCATCGAGCGTCTGCGCGCCGCAGGAGCCAGCGGCACCGCGGGTGATCCCACCTACGCCTTCGGCATGCAGCTCAATCCTGAGATGCCGGCCACCGACGTCGACAGCATCCGCCAGTATCTACAGGCCTTCCTCTGCATCGAAGACTGGCTGCGCGAGCGCGCCGCGGTCGACCTCACCCGGCGGCTCACCTTCTTCGCCGACCCTTTCCCAAAGGGCTATGTGCGCACCGCGGTCGCGCCCAGCTACTCGCCCAATCGCGCGCAGCTCATCGATGACTATCTCGCTGCCAACCCAACCCGCAATCGTGCGCTCGATATGCTACCGCTGTTCGCCCACCTCGATGAGGCACGGGTGCGTGAGCGGGTGCAGGACGAGCGGATCAAATCACGACCAACCTTGCACTATCGGCTGCCGAATAGCGAGGTCGACCGTCCGGGCTGGGATCTCAGCGGCCCCTGGCAAGACTGGCTAGTGGTCGAGCGCCTGGCCGCAGACCCGGCGCGGCTCGAGCGGCTCTGCGCCACCTACAGCGACTATCTCAACAACCCCCTTGGACGCCTCACCGGAGACTGGAGGCAGGAGTGTCAGCAATGGCTGAGCAAGAACGCCCTCCTCTAATCGCCGTCACCGGCCCGACGCGCGGCTCGCACGCGCCCAAGTTCCTGGTGCAGCTGGCCTTGCGCCTCGCCGGTGCGCGCACTGAGCTGCTCACGCCGGTGAACCCAAAGCCGGAGATCCAGGCCAAGGCTGATGGGGTCGTGATCACGGGTGGCCATGATGTCGACCCCGTCCTCTATGCCGCCGCGCCCGAGGTCAAGCCAAAATACGATCCAGAACGCGACGCACTCGAATCGGCCGTCATCGATCGGGCACTCGAGCGCGGCCTACCCTTGCTCGGCATCTGCCGTGGCGCGCAGCTACTCAATGTGCGCCTCGGAGGAAACCTCTTCCAAGAACTCCGCTCACGCCGCAAGCACACCTCCAACCGCTGGACCATCTTCCCGCTCAAGACCCTCTGCATCGAGCCCGGCACCGAACTGCAGCGCCTGATGGGTGGCGACCGCGCTCGTATCAACAGCCTGCACAACCAAGGCATTGACCGTCTAGGCGAAGGACTGATCATCGCCGGTCGCGACCTCGACGGTATCGTTCAAGCAATCGAAGCGCCCCTTCGCCACTGCGTTCGCGGCGTCCAATGGCACCCGGAATTCCTCCTCTACAACCGCGGCCAACACCAGCTCTTCAGTAGCCTGGTCGCCGCTGCTCGGCGCCGAAACAGGGGTTGATCTTGCGTGCCGCTGATGGTCACGGGCATCGCTCACAACCCCAGCTCGCGCCAGCGTCGCTCGAGCCGTTTGACCGAGACCGGATAGGCGGTGCCGAGCTGCTGGGCGAAGAGTGAGACGCGCAACTCTTCGAGCATCCAGCGGATCTCGTCGAGGCGCTCGTCTTGACGCTCGGCGGCTGCGGCAGCGGCGACTCGCTCGCGCCAGCGCTCGAGCAGCGGTGCCAGTGCTTGCATCCAATCACGGTCGCGGGTGGCGGCTTGCGGCAGCTTTTCGGCACGTTGCTCGAGCGCGCGCAGATAGCGCGGATAATCTTGCAGGTGCGCGAAGGGGATCTGGACCAGGAAGCCACGGTAGACCAGGCTGTCCAGGTGGGCGCGCATGTCGAGCACCGAGGGCATCCATTGCATCTGGGTGATGCCATCAAGCCGTTTCCGCACGGTCTGATAGGTGCCCAGGATGTTGGCGGCCAGGCCGCAGACCTCTTGCGCGACCAGAAACAGACGTGGCTTATTGGTCTGCAGGCGCTGCTCGAAGCTGGCCTGATCGCGGATCGGCGGCTGCCCTTCGGTGAAGGTCAGGTCGAGGATCAAGGCCAGCAGCTCATCGGCGAGATCGGGAGGTGATTTGGCGCCCGGCAGGGGCTCGGTCTGCGGCGCCTTAGCATATTGAAGTCGCAGGCGACCAAGGCCACCAGCGGTGTCGCAGAGACCTCGGCGCAATGTGCGCAGATCCGCGCCGAAGGCGAGCATGAACAGCCGCCGCAGTCCGCCGCGCATCGCCTCGGCGGCGCTGTGCTGAGCGTCCAGCACTCGGATGGCGACGGCGTCGCCTTGATCCACCAGGGCCGGCCAGCCGCGCAGCTTGATGCCGGCGCGGTCGAGGTCGACCGACTCCGGTAACGCGCCAAAGTCCCAGCGCTTGAGGCCATCGCGCTCGATCGCATGCCCCCAGACCACTGCGGGGTTGGCTGATCCCGATGCGGCAGCTTCCGATGCGGCAGCGGCAGCCCGTTGTCCTCCAGCCGTCGCACCTCCGGGCGTATGACCTCCAGACGTATTGGATTCACGCCCATTGCCGCTGGGCGTACTTCTTCCACGCGCAACACCTCCGGCCAGTTGACTTCCGTGCGCGCCAGCTTGGAGCGCATGACCACCAGGTGCATGCCTTCCAGACGGATCACTTCGAGGCACCGCTGCAAGCTGCCCTTCCGGCGCGCGCTGACCATCCCCAAACGCCCCCTCAGCCAGTCGGCGCTTGAGCCGCAGTAGATCGTCGTCAAACGCTAGGGTGTGTCCATCCAGATCGATCAGCCGCAGCTTCATGCGCAGATACGGCGGCAGCGCCGCCTCGTCCCAGGCATCCTCCGGCACCTGCACGCCGGTCAGTGCCTTCAGTTCCTCGCCCAGCGCGCGCACCAGTGGCCGGTCTGATGGCGTCAGCCGCGCTGCCACCCGCGCCGCGGTATCCGGCATCGGCACGAACGAGCGCCGCAGCGTCTTCGGCAGCCCCCGCAGCATCGCGGTGATGCGCTCTTCCAACAGCCCCGGCACCAGCCATTGCAGGCGCTCCGGCGAGACCTGGTTGATCAACATCGCCGGCAGTACCAGGGTCACGCCATCGGCCTCATGGCCGGGCTCGAAGCGGTATTCCAGCGGCAGCTCGGTGGCGCCGATCTGTAACCGATCTGGAAATTGCTCGCCGGTGATCGCGCGCGCGTCGTGCTGCATCACCTGCTCCAGGTCCATGTGCAGCAGTTTTGGCTGTTTCTGCGTCGCTTTACGCAGCCAGCGTTCGAACTGGGGCTTGGAGTAGATGCCGGAAGGCAGGCGCTGCTGATAGAAGGCGTAGAGGCCCTCCTCGTCGACCAGGATATCGCGCCGGCGCGACTTGGCCTCGAGCTGGTGCACGTACTCGATCAGCTCCTGATTGTGGCGCCAGAACGGCGCGCGGGTCTCGAAGTCGCCCTCGACCAGCGCCGAGCGCAAGAACACCTCGCGCGCCTCGGCGGGATTGATCGGCCCGTAGTTGACCCGACGGCGGCTGAATAGGGTAATGCCGTAGAGGGTGACCGTCTCAAAGGCGGCCACCTGGCCAGCGCGCGACTGCCAGTGCGGTTCTGACCAACTGCGTTTGACCAGATGCTGGCCCGCGGCCTCGATCCAGGCCGGCTGCACGCGAGCACAGGTGCGTCCGTACTGGCGTGTGGTCTCGACCCGCTCGGCGCAGATGATCCACTTCGGCGTCGCTTGAAACAGCGCCGAGCCGGGATGGATGTAGAAGCGGCTGCCGCGCGCACCCTGATACTCGCGCTGCTCGTCCTTGAGGCCGATGTTGCTGAGCAGACCGGTGAGCAAGGCGCGATGGACCTCCTCATAGGTGCCCTCGGCTTGATGGTTGACCGGGCGATGACTCGGATGGTTGTTCGCGTGCTTGCCCTGCTTCTCGCCTGTGGTCTTGCCCTCAAGCTTGCCCGCATGTTTGCTGGCAGCCTGCGTATGCTTGCCAGAGGCCTGTGCAGGCTTGTCGGCGACCCGTGCATGTTTCTCGGCCTGTTTGTCCAGGCCCTGCTCCCTGTTCTCGCGATAGCCAAGCTCGGCCATCAGCTCATGCAGCTGGATCTGGGTGTCGCGCCATTCCTGCACCCGATTCCAGGACAGGAAGTGCTGCTTGCACAGACGCTGGAACTTGCGCCGGGTCAGATGCCGACGCTCCTTCTCCAGAAACTCCCAAAGGTTGAGGAAGCCAAGGAAGTCGGAGTCTGGATGGCGGAAGGTGGCGTGGATCTCGTCGGCGGCTTGCTGCTGGTCGAGCGGACGCTCGCGCGGGTCCTGTACCGCCAGCGCGGCGGCGATGATGCTCAGCTCGCGCAGACAATGGTGCTCGGCGCCGGCGAGCAGCATACGGCCGATGCGAGGGTCCACGGGCAACCGCGCAAGCTGCTTGCCGATTGGCGTTAGGTCTCCGTTGGCATCGATCGCGGCCAGCTCTTCCAAGGCCCGATAGCCGTCCGAGATCAGCTTGGCATCGGGCGGGTCGACGAATGGGAAGCGCTCGATCTCGCCGAAGCCCAGCTGCTTCATCTGCAAGATGACGGCGGCCAGGTTGGAGCGGCGGATCTCGGGCTCGGTGTGCTCGGCGCGGGCGGCGAAGTTGTCCTCGTCATAGAGGCGGATGCAGACGCCCGAGGCGATGCGCCCGCAACGGCCCTTGCGCTGATCGGCCGAGGCCTGCGAGATGCGCTCCACCGGCAGGCGCTGCACCTTGCTGCGATGGCTATAGCGGCTGATGCGCGCGAAGCCGGGGTCGATCACGTAATGGATGCCGGGCACCGTCAGCGAGGTCTCGGCGACGTTGGTGGCCAGCACCACGCGCCGCGTGCCATGGGGCTGAAACACCCGCGCCTGCTCAGCCGGGCCTTGGCGTGCATAGAGCGGCAGCACCTCGGTCGATGGCGGATGATGCTTGCGCAGGGTCTCGGCGGTCTCGCGGATCTCGCGTTCGCCAGAGAGGAACACCAGTACATCACCCGGCCCCTCGCGGGCGAGCTCGGCGACGGCGTCCGAGATCGCCTGCTGCATCGCATCGTCGCGCTCACCGGCGTGCTCCTCCTCGGGTGGTCGGTAGCGGACCTCGACCGGGAAGGTGCGACCGGAGATCTCGATGATGGGCGCAGCGCGGCGCTCGCTGGTGCTCCTGCCGCAACCTTTAGCCGTCGTATCGGCGTCGGAATCGTTGTTTTTACTGCCGCCAGTGGCGGCGCTTTTACGCTCTGCCCCGGAGGCAACGGCATCGCGACTGTCAGCTGTATCGCTAGCGTAAAGGGTTTCGGCCGGGCTATTGGCATCACTGAAATGATCGGCGAATCGCTGCGGATCGATGGTGGCCGAGGTGATGATCAGCTTCAGATCGGGCCGTTTCGGCAGCAGCTGCTTTAGATAGCCGAGCAGAAAGTCGATGTTGAGACTGCGCTCATGGGCCTCATCGATGATCAGGGTGTCGTATTCGTTGAGATAGCGGTCGCGCTGGATCTCGGCGAGCAGGATGCCGTCGGTCATCAGCTTGACCGAGGTCTCAGGGCGCACCCGGTCGTGGAAGCGCACCTTGTAGCCGACCGTGCTGCCAAGCTCAGTGCCCAGTTCGGCGGCGACGCGGCTCGCCAGGCTGCGCGCGGCGATCCGGCGTGGCTGAGTGTGGCCGATGCGCCCAAAGACGCCGCGGCCGAGCTCGAGACAGAGCTTTGGCAGCTGGGTCGATTTGCCGGAGCCGGTCTCGCCGCAGAGCACGATGACCTGATGCTTGCGCAGCAAGGCGGCGATCTCGTCGCGGCGCTCACTAACCGGTAGCTCGGGCGGAAACGGGATCAGACTCGGGATGGCCGCACGCCGAGCGTCGACGATCGCGCGCGACTGGTCGATCGCGCGCGCAAGATCGCGCCAGTGGTCATGATCGCTTGTCGATTCGGAACCCGACGCCCCCCCAGTACCCGACACTGACAGCCGTTTCAGCGCACGCTTGAGCCGGCGGCGATCCTTGAGGAGGCATTGGGCAATAGCTGCCAGCGTATCTTGGCGGCGCGTAGACAAGGCAATCTCGTAGACAAAATATGAAGAGGATGGACCCTTGTGCGAATCAGCCTCCTGGGCGACGCGGATCAGTCGAACTCCCTGTCACCCTTGCTAGACATCGCTCTGTACCTGTAGATAGCCCGCTCTTGCCCAGAATATAGGGGCTTTGCTCGTCCTTTCTGTACGCGTACAACCATGACTCATCTCGATGCCCTTCTCAGCCTCGATCACCCCGACGACTACGCCCGTTGGCGCGACCGGAAGCTTGCCCAGGCGCCGCAGCGACTCGAGGAGCTGATCGTCGAGGTGCGCGACCCGCGCCAGCTCAGTGATGCCGAGCAGGAGGCCATCGTCGACCGATGTCGGCGCGCGAACCTGGCGATCTATGTGACGGCACTCGACAGCGACCCCGACAAGCTGATTCCACGACGGCTCGGTGAGCAGCTCGGGCTGGGGCAGCTCGATCACAACCCAGGCGCCGATGAGGATGCCATCACCGCTCTCAGCGTGCAGACAGATGCCTTGCGTCGCGGCTACATCCCCTACACCGACCGGCCCATCGCCTGGCACACCGATGGCTATTACAACGCCCCAACACGGCAAATCAATGCCTTCATCCTGCATTGTGTGCGGCCAGCCGCTGCGGGGGGGGTCAATAGACTCATCGATCCGGAAATGCTCTACATCCGCCTGCGTGAGCGCAACCCGCTCTACATCAGGGCGCTGACCCATCCAGCCGCGATGACGATTCCGGCCAACATCGTCGATGGCGTCGAGCTAAGGCCTGCCAGTATCGGACCGGTGTTCCGCCGGGGTGAGGCTGGCCATCTCGCCCTGCGCTATACCGACCGACGGCGCAATATCCAGTGGCGCCCAAACGCGCAGACCGAGGCGGCGGTAGAAGCGATTCGCAGCTTGCTTGATGATCCGCGAACACCCCGCTTCGAGGCGCGGCTCGATCCGGGTTGGGGGCTCGTCTGTAACAACGTCCTGCACAGCCGCAGCCGCTTCGAGGACAGCGCCGATCAAACCCGACTGCTCTATCGCGCCCGTTATTACCGACGCATTGCTGATACCTGAGCTGTTCGACCACCCCGAAACCATCAAACGCCACGACCCCCAGAGTGGATCGTGGCGTTCCCAGTCCGCCGGCGCGGCCCCCTGTTTCCTTTAGCGCGGGCTCGGTACAGGACGCGGGGGCATCGGCGAGAACTGCGGACCCCAGGTCGGGATAGGCCGACTTGGCATGAACTTGCGTTGCTCGACCGGCGGTGTGAAGGTACCAGGAATCTGCGCCGGCGGCTGCTGCGCGACAGGGAGCGGTTGTGCTTCAGCGGGAACGCTGGCTTCCTCAACATCGGCATCCGTCTCGGGTTCACTGCTTGCTGTTTCAGCGGCACCCGGCTCGGCTGGAGCCTCAGCGGCAGGAGACGCGGACTCTTCAGCGGGCGCCTCGGCCATGGTCTCTGACGCAGTCATGAGCTCTTCTGCTGAGGCCGATCCTGATTCAGACTCAGCGGCTTCGTCGGCTGCCGCTGCCGTTTCGGCGGTTGCTTCTGATGCAGGCGCCGCAGCCGTCTCTGCGACCTCAGCCTCGCCGGCATCAGCCCCAGTTTCCGCCTCAACTTCCGCGGCCGGAGCAGCCGCTGATTCAGCGGTCTGCTCGGCCTCGGCGGGTGCCTGTTCGGCGATCGCTTCTTCAGCGGCCTCGGCAGGCGCCTCTTCTGCGGTCTCTTCTGTCGCAGCCTCCACGGGTGCTTCTTCCGCAGTCTCGGGCTCCGTCGAAGCGGTTGCGGCATCGTCCGCGGATGCCTCCGGCTCGGCCGCTGGAGCAGGCTCAGGTGTCGTTTCCGCTGCCGGCTCTGGCTCCGGCGCCGTCACAGCAACCTGACCAATCGGCGAAAGGTTAGCAGCGACCGTCGAGGGCGGCAGCGGGGCATCACCTTTGTCATCCGCCAGCAGAACGTAGGCAGTACCAACGACCAAGAACACCGCTACAGCCTGGACCGACAGCATGCCGATGTCTTTTTGGTTAAAGGTCTCAAGTAAAGAACTGAGACCGGATTTATTCTCACTCACTGAAATCTTCCTCTTCGGGCAAGTTCGCGCCGCACATGGGACAGGCCAAAACCGTGTGAAGACTGCCTGAATCCGCGTCTGGGTTCAAGGCGTAACCACATGGACAGCAGAGAATATTGGGCCCAAGGCCCCTCTCTGGCGAGCCATCAGGCGCCAGTTTGGCCCATTATGAGCCCAATCGGCCTCCAGATGTGGGTTGTGACTAAGCCGCAACCACAGCCTCGTCTGACACCTGCACCTGCCTTGGCACGGACGCCTGGCTGCGCCTCGGCAGGCTTCGCTGATAGACCACCTCAACCGCCGCATCCGCGCCCAGCAATTGCCGCAACCGTTTCAGCATGGCATCACTCGGCTCGACCTTCCAAATCGCGCTGAGGCGCATGACCACCGCTGCGCCTGGACGCCGATACTCAAGCAGCACGGGCAGCCCGGTCTCAAGCCGATCAGCCTCAAGCGCCGTCGCCAGCGCCTGCACCACGCCCGTGCCGCTCGCATGCGCAGCTGGGTCGCTGAGATCGAGCCGCAGCGCCAGATGATCGGCGAGTTTGGCACGTGCCTCGGCAAGGGTGCGCACCTCGGTGGCGGTGAGCGTCCAGCCATTGGTGAAATTGTCCGGGCGCAGACTGCCGGTGACCGCAATGATCGCATCCGGAACGAGCAGATGTCGCACCTGCTCGAACTGCTCGGGGAACAGGGTAACCTCGATGCGGCCGGTGCGGTCATCCAATGTCACTGTGGCCATGCGACCACGCGCGGTCTTGTTGGCGCGAATCGCCATGATCAGGCCGACCAGGGTGCGCTGCTCGCGATCCTGCCCGCGCGGTCCAAGGGTCGCTCCCAGCCCCTGAGCCGTCTCCAGCAGCCGGCCAATACGCTGCGAGACCATCGCATTCAGCTCGGCCTCATAGCGGTTGATCGGATGCCCGGTCAGATAGAGCCCAAGCGTCTCCTTCTCGCCCAGCAAGCGCTCATCCTCATCCCAATCTGGCCATGTTTGCGCTGCGATCTGCGGGTCCGGCACCACCGCCGCGGTCTTGCTTGGCGTGGCATCCAGCGCACCAAACAGGTCGCCCTGCCCGGCCGCCTCCTGTGCATGATGTTGCTCGGCAAGCTTAAGCGCCAACGGCAGCCTGTTGACCAGCGTGGCGCGATTCTCGCCCAGCTCGTCCAAGGCTCCCGCTCGAACCAGCGCCTCAAGCACACGCTTGTTTGCCTTCTGCAGATCAATGCGACGACAGAAGGCCCAGAGATCCTCAAACGGGCCGCCTTGCTGGCGCATCGCCAACATCGACGCGATCGCCGATTCGCCAACCCCCTTGATTGCACCCAGCCCGTAGACCACCGTCTCATCACCGTCGATGGTGAACCTCAATTCGGAGCGGTTGATCCTCGGCGGCTCGACCTTGAGCCGCATGCTCCGGCACTCATCGATCAAGGTCACGACCTTGTCGGTGTTGTCCATATCCGCCGAGAGCACCGCAGCCATGAAGGCCGCCGGATAATGCGCCTTCAGCCAGAGCGTCTGGTAAGACACCAGCGCGTAGGCGGCTGAATGGCTCTTATTGAAGCCGTAACCGGCGAATTTCTCCATTAGATCAAAGATGTAGGTCGCCACCTTCGGGTCGACCCCACGCTCGGTCGCGCCCTGCTCGAAGATCGCGCGCTGCTTCTCCATCTCCTCGGCCTTCTTCTTGCCCATCGCCCGGCGCAGCAGGTCGGCGCCGCCGAGCGAATAGCCGGCCAAGACCTGCGCGATCTGCATCACCTGCTCCTGGTACAGGATGACCCCATAGGTGGGCTTGAGGATCGGTTCTAGGTCCGGATGCGGATAGGCGACATCGGCGCGGCCGTGCTTGCGATCACAGAAATCGTCGACCATCCCCGACTGCAGCGGGCCGGGTCGGAACAGGGCGACGAGCGCGGTCATATCCTCGAAGCTGTCGGGCTGCAGCTTGCGGATCAACTCCTTCATGCCGCGCGATTCGAGCTGGAACACCGCCGTGGTCTGGCAGGACTTGAGCAGCTTGAAGGCGTCCGCATCATGCGGGTCGATCAGATTGATATCGAGCGGCGCCTCGCCCTTGGCCTGGCGCTCGGCATTGATGGTCTTGAGTGCCCAGTCGATGATGGTGAGGGTGCGCAGACCGAGGAAGTCGAACTTGACCAGCCCGGCCTGCTCAACGTCGTCCTTGTCGTATTGGGTGACGAGGTTGTCGCCGTCCGGCTCGCAGTAGAGCGGTGCGAAGTCGGTGAGCTTGGTCGGCGCGATCACCACGCCGCCAGCATGCTTGCCGGCATTGCGGGCGATGCCCTCGAGCTTGCGCGCCATGTCGATGATGCCGGTGACGGCCTCATCGTCCTTGTAGGCGGCGGCCAAGTCCGGGCTCTCCTCCAGCGCCTTGTCGAGCGTCATCTTCAGCTCGAAGGGCACCATCTTGGCGATCTTGTCGACAAAGCCGTAGGGATGCCCGAGCACCCGACCGACATCACGCACCACCGCCTTGGCCGCCATGGTGCCAAAGGTGATGATCTGCGAGACCGCCTCGCGGCCATACTTGCCGGCGACATAGTCGATGACCTCGTCGCGGCGGTCCATGCAGAAGTCGACATCGAAGTCGGGCATCGAGACGCGCTCGGGATTCAAGAAGCGCTCGAACAGCAGCTCGTGCTCGATCGGGTCCAGATCGGTGATCTTCAGCACATAAGCCACCAAGGAGCCGGCACCAGAGCCGCGCCCTGGCCCCACCGGAATGCCGTTATCCTTGGCCCAGCGGATGAAGTCGGCGACGATCAGGAAGTAGCCCGGGAAGCCCATCTGGCAGATCACATCGAGCTCAAGCTGTAGGCGCTCGTCGTAGACGCGGCGCTGCTCGGTAAAGGCGGGCGCATTGCGATCGAAGGTCCGATCGAGCCGCCATTCGAGCCCGGCGCGCGATTCGGCGGCCAGGTGTTCGTCGATGCTGAGCCCCTCGGGCACGGGCGAATCGGGCAAAAAAGTCTCGCCCAGGCGCAGCGTCAGGTTGCAGCGCTTGGCGATCTCGACGCTGTTCTCGAGCGCCTCGGGGAGATCCGCGAACAGCTCGGCCATCTCCTCGGGCGTGCGCAGGTATTGTTGTGGGCTATGGCGGCGCAGGCGACGCGGATCATCGAGGGTGTGGCCGCTATTGATGCAGACGCGCACCTCATGGGCCTCAAAATCATCCGCGGCGAGGAAGGCGACATCATTGGTCGCCACCACCGGTACGCCCTTGGCAATCGCCAGCTCGACACTGGCCTCCACGCAGCGCTCCTCGTCCTCCCGCCCGGTGCGGATCAGCTCGAGATAGTAGCGGTCGCCGAAGGCCTTGAGCCAATCGTCGAGCAGGCGCTCGGCCTCCTCCTGATAGCCGCTGAGCAAGGCGCGCTGCACGTCGCCACCGGTGCCGCCAGAGAGCGCGATGAGCCCGTCAGCGGCCTCGAGCACCCAGGCACGCTCGACCTGCGCAATGCCGTCCTTCTGCCCCTCGGTATAGGCACGCGAGATCAGCCGGGTCAGCGCCGTGTAGCCGCGCTCCTCGTGCACCAGCAGCACCAATCGATGCGGTTTGCCCGGATCAGCCGGATTGCGCACCGCCAGCTCGCTGCCGGCGATGGGCTTGACGCCAGCGGCCAGCGCGGCCTTATAGAAGCGCACCAGGCAGAAGAGATTCGTTTGGTCAGTGACGGCAACCGCGGGCATCCCCGCCGCCACAACGGCCTTCGCCAGCGGTTTGATCCGCACCAGACCGTCGATCAGCGAGTACTCGGAGTGCAGATGTAGATGAATGAAACGGGGCTCCGACGACAAGGCGCGCTCCAGAGATCAGCGGGAGGGAAGGCACCCTAGTCTAGCGATTGCATTAGATGCTGTCTGCGGCTCGCACCAGACCAGTCGGTTCAGCCGCTCGGAGTCGCCACCACCAGGTCGCCGGACAAGACAGCCGTCTCAGTCCAACCGGCAACTAGTCGATCGCGCAAGCGCCTTCCGCACAGCGGCGTCGAAACCGCCGCTCGGCGAAGCGCCGATAGCCCCATTCGAGGGGTCCTGTCAGTCGCAGCCCGGTGACCAAGCCTGCGAGCAAGTGCCAGCCTGGCAGTCGCTGCCAGATCGCGACAAAGGCGTCGACGCCACTGAGCAAACGGCCATCGGCCTCTTGCGCATGCAGTCGACGCATCGCGCTCGACAGATCAAGTCCTGCGCTCGCCAGCCTGTCTGCCTCTTGGGTGATATCGACCCAGTGAATCCGCTCTTCCTGGTCGATCTTGCGATAATGGGCGATCTCGCGGCTGCAGAGCGGGCAGCCGCCATCGTAGAAGGTGGTCAGACGGGTGGACAGCTTAGGCATGATTCGGTCCCGGTGAAGTAACGATAGGTATTACGGCTCTCCTCCTTAGCGCGATACAGCGCGATATCGGCATTGCGCAGCAGCACGTCCGCATCCCTGCCGTCGTCAGGATAAAGCGCCACGCCGATACTAATGGTCATCGGCACCCTGTGATCCTCAATCTCGATCGGCGACTCAAAAGCCTGTAACAGCTTTTGGATCACTGGCTGACCCTGATCCGACAGGGAGAGTTCCTCGAGTAAAACCACGAATTCGTCACCACTGACGCGCGCGACCGAATCGCTGGCCCGCAAGGCGGCGCGCAAACGGCGACTGGCCTCACGCAGCACCGTATCACCAGCGCGATGGCCGAGCTGGTCATTGACCTGCTTGAAACGATCGAGGTCAACAAAGGCCAGCGCGAGCCGGCAGCGATTGCGCAAGGCGGACTGGATCGCCCGCTCAAGCAGCCCTTCCAGCAACAACCGATTGGGCAGTCCGGTGAGGCTGTCATGATGGGCCAGATGGTGCAGTCGCTCCTCGGAGGCCTTGATCTGGGTGATATCGCTAAAGACAGCCACATAACCCGTTGCCACGTCTTGCTCGTCCTTGACCAGACTAATATTCAGCCACTCGGGATAGATCGCCCCATCCTTGCGTCGATTCCAGATCTCGCCGCGCCATTGGCCAGTGCGCAGCAAGCTGTTCCAAAGCGCTGCATAGAAGGCGGAATCATGACGTCCCGACTGCAGAATGCGCGGATTCTGACCGATGACCTCGTCGCGTTGATAGCCCGTGATCGTGCAAAAGGCCTGGTTGACATCACGAATCCGGCCTTCAAGGTCGGTGACCGTCACGCCTTCGGTGGTGTTCGCAAACACCGCTGCCGCCTCTCGCAGCTGATCCTCGGCGCGTTTTCGCTCGGTGATATCCTCGACGCTGAAGGCAATCCCTTTGCTGATATCCTGTCGATCCAGCGGTGATGAGCTGATGCGAACATCGATGATCTGGCCGTCTTGGCGACGAAAGCGCGTCTCGATCACCCCTAGACCTTGAGCACGAATCTGCGCGTATTTCTCCCGCCCAACCCGTTGATAGTCGGCCTCAGACGGGTAAAGAAAACGCGTATTGCGGTCTAGGAGCTGGTTGAGCCTGTAGCCGGTGATCTCGCTCATGCGACGATTCGCGCTCTTGATCTCGCGATGCCTGATCAGCCCTAAGCCAAACGGAGCGGCAGTGAAGATGCCTTTCAATCTTGCCTCGCTCTCGCGAATAGACGCCTCGGCTTGATCACGCCGCACCACCCCTTCGACCAAGGCTCGCGTGCCCAGGATGATCCCGGTCAGGCCAACCAGCCAGATACCCAGATTCGCCACCGCCAGATTCAGGATCTGCCGCTGACGGGTCGCGGCAAAGGATGCGTAGGGAATCGAGATGCTGATCCCACCACGGATATCGCCGAGCCTGTATCCCTGCTCCGCATGGCATTTCAGGCAAGCCGCCTCGGTCACCAAGGGGCGCATCAGCCGCAGGTAGCGTTGCTCGCCAATCTGAGTGACGCCGCTCACCTCCTCAACACCTTGTTCAAAGGCCAGCAGTGCTTCGCGCTCCCAAGCGTCCGCTGCGTTCTCTGGACGCAGTGGATCAAGGCTGGTCAGATGACCAATCACGTCTGAGCCAGCCGCCACCAGCTCATGCACCTGGCGGGTCATGTAAGACGGATTGATCAAGGTGAGGCGCTGCCCCTGGTCCGTGGTGACATCGCGATTCGGCACCTCCAGGTAGGGATTCGGCGGCGTCCGCTCGCTCACTGGGGCATAGACACCGCCTTTTGTCGCATTCCAGCGCCGATAGGCGATGTCTCGCTCGATGTAGGCACGCGCATGGATGCGGTCGAGCGCATCGGCTGAACGCAAATAATCGGTCATCATCCAGGCCGTGAGCGCTGCCATCACCAGCGTCCAGGCCAGTATCCACAGCCACTGAAAGCGTCTGATACCCCGGATCTGGGCTTGACCGACACGATTTTGGGCAGTGCCAGGGCGAGATGGCGTCATGGAGATGGAGCACAGGTCTGAAGGGAGGTGCCAGACATGATCATCGGGCGATGAGGTCACCGGGCGATGATTCATCATGCGGCCCAGATTGCCTGAGAATGGCTTCACAAACACGCAACATTGTCGATTTTATTGATATCGATCGCCTGATCCCGATCGCCTGATCCCGATCGTAGAAGTCCCCCATGAACCCCTTAAACCGGTTGACGCCGCCATTAGCAACGAGATTAGCCCTGAAATCGACCCTAAAATTTAGGCATGAAACCGATGCGCATCCTCTTCACCGCGGTCTCCCTTGCTTTGCTCACAGCAAGTTGCTCGACCCTGCAGTTGGCTTACAACACCGCTGATTTTTTCATCACGCGCTATGCCGATGATTATCTCGACCTCGACGGCGCCCAGAGGCGCGACTGGTCGCCCCGGCTCAAGGCGGCACTCGAGCGCCATCGCGCCGATGAACTGCCCTATCTGGCAGGCTTTTTCGAGCAGGTCGCGCAGCATGCGCGCACCGGCTTCACCCGCTCCAATGTCGATTGCCTGCTCGATCAGTTCGAAGCCCTCTACCAGCGTCATGCCCAGATCGCCACCGCCACCGCGGCGCCGCTGCTCGCCAACCTGAGCCCAGCACAGATCGACGCGCTGGCCAAGACCTTCGCCGAGGAGCACGAGGAAGACGCCGCCAAGGCCAATGCCGAGGATGCCGCGCGCCGCGCGCGCAAACGCGCCGAGCGCTATGTCGACAACCTGCGCTGGTGGTTCGGTGAACTGAGCTCCGAGCAGCGCGGGCTGGTACGCGACATTGCCCGTCGCATTCCGGACACCGCACCCGCCTGGTACGCCTACCGGCATGCCCAGCGTGAGGCGCTGATCGCCCTGCTCCGAAGCGACGCCTCGGCAGCCGCCATCGAGCAGTTCCTGGCCCAGTGGTTGGTCGACTTTCAGGATCTACCCCGCGCTTTAGCCAACGCTCAACTAGCGCTGCGCGAGGCCTTCGCCAATCTGCTCCTGCGTCTGCAACCAACCCTGAGCAACGACCAACGCGAGCGCCTCTTCGGCCGGCTCGAGGGGTTGCAGCGGGATTTCATGCGCCTGCAACGCCATCCAACCGTCGAGCAGATGCACTGTGCAGCACCGGCTGAGTCGTGATGAACCAGATCAAGCCTTGGCTTTTGCGAGGATAAAGATGTGAACAATCTCACGGCAACAACCCTAATAAAGTTGATATAGTCCATCGGCGGCGGCGCTGCGCCTCGGCGACCCTTCTCGTCAACACAACGCCTCAGACATCTGCCCACGATCATCCGTCTAGGAAACCGCTATGGCCCTCGTCAAAAAAAATCCCGACAGCTCTTCTGCGTCTGCGAGCACCACTGAGACCCGTGCCACCAATGCCGCCGCCACCCGCGAAGCGGAAGCTCAGCGCAAGCGCGCGCGCACCCTGGCCAAGCAGCAGCAAGCCGCTGAGCGCATCGCCTCGGCCACGGCGCAGCTCGCTTCGGGTATCAATGAGGCGGCCTCTGCGGCCGAGGAGCTAAAGCGCGCTTCGGACCAAATTGCCTCGGGCGCCGAGGAGGCATCAGGTGCCTCGCAGGAATCACTGACCGCCTTCAAACAGGTCACCACCGCGCTGACCCATCAGCTGCAGAATGCCGAGGGCGCGCAAACCAAGGTCGAATCGCTGAAGGCGCTAATACTGAATGTTGGCAGCGAGATCGAGACCTTTATTGCCAACGTCGGCACCAGCGCCGAGCGCCAGGGCGAGTCGGTGAAGATGGTCTCCGAACTCGAGCAGCAGGCGGCGAATATCGGCGATATCGTCAATGCGGTGGTGCGCATCGCCGATCAGACCAATCTGCTGGCGTTGAATGCCGCCATTGAGGCCGCGCGCGCCGGCAACCACGGCAAGGGCTTCGCTGTGGTCGCCGATGAGGTGCGCACCCTGGCCGAGACTTCGGAGAAGAGTGCCAAGCAGATCCAGGATCTAGTTGCTCAGATTCAAAAGGAGGTCAAGCTGATCTCCGAGGGCATCAACAGCTCCGCGACCAAGGTCCGCGCCGAGGTCGAGAATGGCAAGCTGATCAACGAGCAGCTCGCCCAGATCCAGAAAGACTCCGTCGAGATCACTGCCGCGATCCAAGAGATCGCCGCCGGCGCGCAGGAGTCCGAGATGGCGACCAAGCAGGCCCTACAGGGCACCGAGGAGATCGCCACCGCCGCCGAGGAACAATCTTCTGCGGCGGAAGAGACGGCCAAGACCGTCGCCGAACAGACCCAGGCCCTGGCGCAATGCGAGCAGGCGGCGCAGAATCTCTCGGATCTGGCCGAGGAGCTGAGAAGCTCGACCGACATCAGCAAGAGCGCGGAAGAGGTCGCCTCGGCCGCCGAGGAGCTGTCCTCAGCCGTGCAGGAGATCAATCGTTCCAGCGCGCAGGTCTCCGAGGCCATCGAGCAGATTCGCAAGAGCGCGCAGTTGCAGTCTTCCGCCACCGAGCAATCCGCCACCGCCGTTTCGCAGATCGAGAAAGGGCTGGAGATCGCCAAACAACGTGCCACCGGGGCCGATGCGCAGATTCGCAGCATCAGTGAGCTGCTGAAGACCAATCAGACCAGCATCGAGAGCCTGATCAACGGCGTCGCCGAATCGGCCGAGTCATCGCGCGAGAGTCTGCGCCAGATCAAGAATCTGGAGCTGGTGTCGCGCAATATCGACAAGATTGTCGATGCCATCTCGACGGTCTCGATCCAGACCAACATGCTCGCGGTCAACGGCTCGATCGAGGCGGCGCGGGCGGGCGAGTTCGGCAAGGGCTTCGTGGTCGTCGCCACCGACATCCGCAATCTCGCCCACGACTCGTCCGAGAATGCCGACCGCATTAAGGATCTGGTCAAGGCCGTGCAGGATCAAATCGACACCGTCTGGCGTGACCTGGAAGAAAACATCAACGCCGCCAATGCCGAGGCGCAGAAGGCGCGCGCGATCACCACCGGCTTGAAAACCGCCGAGGCCGATGTTTCCGCAGTGCAGAAGAGCACCGTCGATGTTCTCGATGCTGCTACTGAGATTGCCGCGTCCATCGCCCAGGTGAAGACCGGCGTTGAGCAGATCTCCTCCGCAGCCGAAGAGGCTGACAAGGCCGCCACCGAGGCCGCCTCCGCCGCCAACGAGCAGGCGCAGGGCGCTGAAGAGCTGGCCGCCGCCATCGAGGAAATTGCCTCCCTCGCCGATGAGCTACAGAGCGCCTGAGTGCACCCACCGTCTAGCCGGAGATCCTCATGACCAACGAAACGGTCGCTGCCTCCCCGCCCGCGGTGGGCAGTGAGACTCAGTCGTCGAGCCCGGATAACGAATCCGATGTTCGCCAATTCGTCATCTTCGTCTGTGGTAGCGAGGTGTTTGGGGTCGACATGGCCCCCGTCCAGGAAATCATCCGCGTGCCCGAGGTGGTGCGCGTGCCACTGGGGCCCGACACCCTGCTCGGCCTCGCCAACCTGCGCGGCAAGGTGCTGCCGATCATCAGCTTGAGGCGCCTGTTTGGCTTCGACGAACGCGATGATGATGACGCCTCGCGCGCCCTCGTCATCGACTTGGGGCAGCCGCTGGGCTTCGTCGTCGATCGCGTCAGCAGTGTGGTGGCGGTGGAGCCGGAGCAGATCGAGGACGTCCGCGGCCTCAGCACCACCGTCAACACCGAGATGCTCTCCGGCCTGCTGAAGAACGTCGGCGGCTTTGAGATGGTGATGGTGATGGACTTCCAGCGCCTGATCGGGCTCGAGCTGACCGAGATCGACCAGCTCGAGGTGGCCAGCACGGCCAGTGCGGCGAGCCTGGGCCAAGAGTCCGGGGCCGCAACCGAGGATGCCGATGCAACCCAGGATGAGCTGCAACTGGTCAGCTTCCAGGTTGCCGAGCAGGAATACGCGATCCCGATCGAGCACACCCAAGAGATCGTCCAACTGCCCGAGCATATCGTCAAGGTGCCGCGTACTGAATCGCACGTGCTGGGCCTGATGAATCTGCGCAATCGGCTGCTGCCCTTGGTCTCGCTGCGCTGCCTGCTGGAGCTGCCGCCGCGCACCGCCGACGAGCATAGCCGTATCGTCGTGGTGCGCCTGGGCACCGTCACCGTCGGCCTGGTGATGGACAGCGTCAATGAAGTCCTGCGGGTGCCGACCTCGGCCGTCGAGGCAATGCCGACCCTGTTGGCCGCGAGCGGCAATCTGCAGGAGATCACCGAGATCTGCCGCCTCGGTGAGGGCGGCAAACGCCTGGTCTCGGTGATCTCGATTCGCAACCTGTTCCGCCACTCATCGATCCAAGAGGCCTTGGACAGCTTGAATACGATGCAAGAGTCCGATTCCACTGAACGCAACGGCAAGGAGGGTCAGCGCGACGACGAAGAACAGGTGGTGGTGTTCCGGCTCGACAAGGAGGAGTTCGGTGTGCCGATCGCCAGCGTGCAGGAGATCGTGCGCGTGCCCGAGGAACTCACCCATGTGCCCAAGGCGCCTGCCTTCGTCGAGGGGGTGATCAATCTGCGCGGCTCGGTGCTGCCGGTGATCGATCAGCGCCGACGCTTGGGTCTGCCCAGGGTCGAGCGCAATGATCGGCAACGCATCATGGTCTTCCTGCTCGACGGCGTGCGGATTGGTTTCATCGTCGATGTCGTCGCCGAGGTGCTGAAGATCCCTCATGCCGCGATCGAGCCGGCGCCGCAGTTGTCCGCGGAGCAGGCGCAGTTGATCACCCGTGTCGCCAATATGCAAAAGCAAAAGCGCCTGATCCAGTTGCTCGACCCGACGCACCTGATCGCCCGTGAGCAGCGCCAGGAGCTGGCCAGCTTAGCCGATCAGGCCGAGGCTGAACCGCCAACAGCATGAAGGCACGGCCGTGATCAAGCTGCTGATCGTCGATGACTCGGCGCTGATGCGCCGACAGCTCAAGACCCTCTTCCAGGCCGAGGGCGACTTCCAGATCGAAGTCGCGCGCAATGGCGAGGAGGCGGTGGAGCTGAACAGCCGCTTCGAGCCGGATGTCATCACGCTCGACATCAACATGCCGCAGATGGATGGCCTCACTGCGCTGTCGCTGCTGATGGCCGAGCGTCCGGTGCCGGTGGTGATGGTCTCCTCGCTGACCGAGAAGGGCGCCCTCTCCACCTTTGAGGCGCTCAATCTTGGCGCCGTCGACTACATCCCCAAGCCCGATGGCACCATCTCGCTGTCGATCGCCGAGATCGAGCGCGAGATCATCGCCAAGGTGCGCGCCGCCGCTGGGGCGCATCTGAAGAAGTCGCGCGGGTTGGCGGCCCGCATCCGCGGCGATCTGAGCGTCTCCAAGGCGACGCAGCCGATGACACCGAAACGCTCACCACTGGTGATCGATCAGACCGCGAGCCGCGATGGGCTGGTGATCATCGGCGTCTCCACCGGCGGCCCGCGCACGCTCGAGGACATCCTGCCGAAGCTTCCGGCCAACTTTCCCTGGCCGGTGTTGGTCGCTCAGCACATGCCGCCGAGCTTTACCCGCCCGTTCGCCGATCGGATGAATGGCCTGTGCGCGCTCGAGGTGTTCGAGTTGCAGCGGCCGCAGCTGCTGGAGGCCGGACAGATCTGCATCGGCCGGGGTGGCGCGGATATGGTGGTGGTGCGCCGGGCGAACCGGCTGATGGTCAGCTCGCGCCCGGAATCCGCCGAGCATCTTTGGCATCCCTCGGTGGAATTGCTCGGTGAATCGGTGCTCCAGCATTGTGATCCGCAGCGCGTTATTGGCGTGCTGCTCACCGGCATGGGCTACGATGGGGCCGAGTCCTTCGCCGAGCTCAATCGCCGCGGCGCCCGCACCATTGCCGAATCCAAGCAATCGGCCGTGGTCTTCGGCATGCCGGCAGAACTGATCAACCGCGGTGGTGCCACCAAGGTGCTCTCGATGGAGCACATCGCCGAACAGATTATTCAGTGGGTCAACGCCGGCTAATCACACGAGACCAGCCAACACAGACCATGGGACTCAAAAAAGGCAAACCGACGCCGGCGACCGATGTGCCCGGCGAGCGTCAACAGGCGCGCGATCTGGACGGACTCTTGCACGCCCTGCAAGCTGAGGATCCACTCACGCGGCGCTGGGCGGCGCGTGATCTTGAGGCCCATCCAGAGGCCGCCGCCGCCCTGCTGACCCAACTGCGGCGCGAGCCGGAAAACAGTGTGCGCCAGGTGATCCTGACCGCACTGACCGGCATCGGCAACGAGACGGCGATCCAGGGCCTGATCGACTGTCTCTATCTCGAAGATGTGATGCTGCGGAATGCCGCGATCGAGGTGTTGAAGGAATTACCCGATCAGGTCGCCCCCTTCATGGGGCGGTTATTGAAGGACGCCGATCCCGATGTGCGCATCTTTGCCGTCGATGTGCTCGAATCCCTGCGGCATCCGCGCGTCGAGGAATGGCTGATCGAGGTCATCAGCGAGGACCCCCATGTGAACGTCTGCGCCACCGCGGTCGATCTGCTCGGCGAGGTTGGCAGCGATCAGGCCAAGGCTGCACTGGCATCCCTGAAGCAGCGCTTCGCCGAAGAGCCTTACATTCAGTTTGCCGCTGATCTCGCCCTCAAGCGCATCGAGGCCGACGAAGCCTGATGCTGAATCAACCGAGGATCAGCGACGAAGATTTCCAGAAGTTCAGGGAATTCTTCTATCGCAAGACGGGCATGCTGTTCGAGGACGGCAAACGTTACTTCGTCGACAAACGCCTGCTCGAGCGCATGGCGGCAACCGACAACGAGACCTTTCGCGGTTATTTTACCCTGCTGCGCTTCCAGGCCTCGGGCGCCGAATTGCAGGCGCTGATCAACCTGATGACGGTCAATGAGACCTACTTCTTTCGCGAGGAGTATCAGTTTCAATGTCTGGTCGGCTCGATGCTCACCGAGATCGTCGCGCGGCGCACCTCGACCAAGCCGATTCGGATCTGGTCGGTGCCATCGTCCTCCGGCGAGGAGCCCTATGGCATCGCCATCTACCTGCTCGAGCACTGGCCGCTACTGCGGCAGTGGGATGTCGAGATCATCTCCTCGGATATCGACACCCAGATCCTGAAACAGGCCAAGCAAGGTCTGTATAGCGATCGCGCCGTACAGCATGTACCGGAACCGCTGTTGAAGAAATACTTCCAGCGCGTCGGCACGCAGTATCAGGTACGGCAAACCTTACGCGAAGCAGTAGAATTCACCCAGGTCAATGTCAGCGATAGCGCCGACATGCGCAGCCACCGGCACTTTGATGTCATCTTCTGTCGCAATCTGCTGATCTATTTCGATGACATCTCGCGCAAGAAGACGGCAGAGTCATTCTTTGATGCCCTGAACCCCGGTGGCTTCATCTGCCTTGGGCACTCCGAGGCGATGAGCCGTATCTCGCCGCTGTTCGACATCCGGCGGTTTCCCGAAGCGATCGTCTATCAGAAACCCCTGGAGGCGCGATGAAACGCATTCTGGTCATTGATGACGCCGCCACAGTGCGCCTCTATCACCGTGAAATCCTTGAAAAAGCGGGGTTTATGGTCGACGAGGCGATCAACGGGCTGGAAGCCCTGGAAAAGCTCGAACAGGCGCCCTTCGATCTGTACCTGGTTGATGTCAATATGCCGAAGCTCGACGGCTATGGCTTCTTACGCGCACTGCGCCAGTTGGATGTACCTCAGGTCCCAGCGATCATGATCTCGACCGAATCCTCTGCCAGTGATCGCCACACCGCTCTGGTTGCCGGCGCCAATCTCTACATCCTCAAGCCGATCAAGCCTGAACAGCTGCTGGCCCATGTGCAAGGCCTGCTCGGGGAGTGGCAAGACTGATGACTCCATTACTGGAACAGTTCCTCAGTGAGTCGCGTGATGCCATCCAGTCCATTGGCGAAAAGCTCATGCAACTGGAGACCCGGCCCGATGACCAGGCGCTCATGGGCGAGTTGTTCCGGCTGGTGCATACGCTCAAGGGCAACAGCGGCCTGTTCGATCTGCCGGAGATGATCCGGGTCCTGCATGCGGCCGAGGACCTGATGGATACGGTCCGGGCCGGGCGCGCGACCTACTCGCAGGCGCTCGCCGACCAACTGCTCGAGGCGATGGACTTCGTCTTGGCCGTGCTCGACGAGATCCAGCAGGCCGATAGCGACAACCTGCCGGCCAATGCCGACCGCTCGGCGGCCGCCGTCGATCTGGCGCGCTCATTGCAGCAGCTCAAGCCCGATGATGACCCGTCAGAAGCCACCGCTGCCAGCCAAGTCCCGTCGACGGGCCAGCCTGCTGGTGCCTCGACCAGCGACTCGACCAGCCCGTCAGGGGCTGGGGCAGGAACCGGGCCAGCCACTGCTTCGGGGTCAATCCCGTCGGCAAACTCGGATCTCAGCGCCGCGCTTGCCCGGGTGCCGGAAGCCCTGCGCATGCAGCTGTATCGACAAACGCTCGCCGGCGAGACCTTCTTCTGGATCTGTTACGAGCCCGAGGAAGAGTGTTTCTTCAAGGGCGAAGACCCCTTCTTCCAGATCATTCAGGTCGACCGGCCGTTATGGCGCGCATTGAGTGCTCGTGAGCCCTGGCCAGATCCAGAGACCCTGGATGCCTACCGCTGTCTGCTGCGCTTCGAGTGCATCACTGCGATGGACCGCGACAGCCTTGCCGAGCATTTTCGCTATGTGCCCGATCAGGTCCAGGTCCGACCGATCACCCTAGAAGTCTTGCCGATCCCGACCGGCGCAGAACACGACGGCGTGCCCGTCGCCGATTATCTGCAGACTGCCAGCGAGCAGCTCGCGCAGGGCGACCTGCCGAGCCTGATCCAGAGCAGCCGTGTGCTGCTGGAGCTTGCAGCACCTGGCTTGCGCATCGCCTCGGCCATGCGCTGGCTGCTGCTGCTACTGGAAACGCAGCCCGAGGATCAGGCGCTGCCTGAAGCCTTGTTGGCGCGCATCCGCCAACTGGAGGACCCGATGGCGATGGCGGCGCTGCCGTCGGATTCGACGGCAGGCGCTCCGCCAGTCCAAGCGTCAACCCAGGCTGAAGCGCGACCAGAAGCGCAACCAACAGCCGATCAGCGAGACAGCCGCACCCCAGCAGAACAGCAGACCGGACGCTTGTCGATCGGCGAGCCCCTGGCCGGTATCCTGCAAACCCAGGCCGAGATCCTGGCGTTGGAAGATCACCCGGACTGGCTTCAGGGTCGCCTGCGCGCGGTTGCCGCCAGCCTGCGTGCGGCCTTCGGCAGCCTTGGCGATGAAGCCGCGTTGACGACCCTCCAGACGGCGCTGGAGCAGGCGCTGGAGCAGGACAGCCCGCATCCCTTGCGCGACTGGATTGAGGGACAGGGCACGCCTTACCTGGCCGCCATCGCCGAGGCCCCCGCTGCTGCCGATGCCTCCAGCCTGTCCGCTGCTTCCGCGTCGCTCGCCGACGCCGCCTCGTTCGAGACTTCAGCGACGCCTGCTTCCGCTGATGCCCCCTCGGCGACCGGGGTCAGCAAAGCCGCCGGCGCGGCCTCAAGCGTTCCAGGTGGCACCCAGGCCAGCAACACTGCAAGCGCCCCCACAGGTGCTCAAGCCGCGCCGCGCAAATTTGGCCGTCGGCTCGAGGACAACTACGCCGCACCCAGCGCGATCAAGGTCGATCAGGTCAAGATCGACACCATGATGAGCCTGATCGGCGAGATGATCGTCGCCAAGAATGCCCTGCCCTATCTCGCCGCCCGCGCCGAGAAGGTATTCGGCGTGCGTGATCTGGCGCGCGAGATCAAGGGCCAGTACAGCACCATCCATCGCATCGCTGATGAGATGCAGGACGCGATCATGCAGATCCGTCTGCTCCCGGTGTCCTTCGTCTTCCAGCGCTTCCCCCGGCTGGTGCGCGATACAGCGAAGAAGCTTGGCAAAGAAGTCCATCTAGTGATGGAGGGTGAATCGACCGAGGCCGACAAGAATGTCATCGAATCCCTGGCCGATCCGCTGGTGCACATCATCCGCAACAGCCTCGATCACGGCCTGGAGACAGCCGATGAGCGCCGCGCCGCCGGCAAGCCAGCGGCCGGGCAGCTGAGCATCCGCGCACGCTCGGAGTCGGATCGGGTGGTGATCGAGATCGCCGATGATGGTCGCGGCATCGATCCCGAGACCATGCGGCGCAAGGCCTACGAGAAAGGCATCATCGATGAGCAGACGCTGGAACGGCTCAGCGATCAGGAGGCGGTGAACCTGGTCTTCGCAGCGGGATTCTCGACCGCCGCCAAGGTCTCTGATCTCTCCGGGCGCGGGGTCGGCATGGACGTGGTGCGCAACGCTGTGGCACAGGTCAACGGCAGCATCGACCTGAAGAGCGAGCCCGGCAAGGGCACGCTCCTGCGCCTCTCGCTGCCGCTGTCGATGGCGGTGAGCAATGTGATGATCATCCAGTCCGCCGGGCAGCGCTTCGGTGTCGCCATGGATGCCGTCGCCGAGACCGTGCGCGTGCCCGAGACCAGCATTCAGACGATCAAGCAGCAAAAGACCACGGTCTTGCGCGGACGGGTCATGCCGCTGATGGCGCTCAACGATCTCTTGGGCCTAGGCGAGCCGCAGGTCGCCAATGACGACCGCGAGTTGGCGGTCTTGGTGGTGCGGATCGAGAACGATTTTCTCGGTATCATCGTTGACGACTGCCTCGAGACGGTGGATATCATCCTCAAGCCCCTCGCCGGTTTTCTTGGCAACATCAAGGGGTACGCCGGCTCCGCCCTGCTAGGCGATGGCTCGGTGCTCTTGGTCATCAACCCCAGAGGTCTACTGTGATGGGCATGGATATCCATGGAAATACCCTGGTTATTAGCGATATCCTAGGCGTCGAGGAGGCCGAGCCCTTGCTGGAGTGGCTGCTCGAACATCGCGATGGGCAGCTCGACCTCAGCACCTGTCACCATCTACACGCCGCCAATCTGCAGGTGCTGATGGCGCTGCGGCCAACCATCACATCCTGGCCGGATGATCCTGCACTCTCGGATTGGCTCAAAATCGCATTCGATGAAATGGAGTCTAACCATGCCTAAGACCATTCTCGTGGTCGATGATGCCGCCACCATGGTCATGAGCCTGAAGGCCAGTCTGGAGATCGCCGGCTTCAAGGTCGAGACCGCCAACGATGGTGTTCAGGCCATCGACAAGCTGAAAAGCGGCGTTAAGCCCGACCTCATCATCACCGATATCAATATGCCGAACATGGGCGGCATCGAGTTCATCGGTAAGGCACGCGCCCTGCCCGGCATGCGCTTCGTGCCGATCCTGGCGCTGACCACCGAGAGCCAGCAGGCCAAGCGCGATGAGGCGAAGAAGCTCGGCGCCACCGGCTGGCTGCTCAAGCCGACCAGTGGCGCGGATCTGGTCAAGGTCATCAAGCAGGTGCTGCCGGGTGCTTGAACGGCTATTGCGCAGGCTGCGCGACGCCGCAGCCGCGCTGCAACTCCCCGAAGACGCATCTCGCATAGAGCGCTTGCGCCGGTTGCAGCTCATCACTGCCGCGGCCATTGGGCTTGGCACGCTGCTGCTCGCGCTGTTGGTCTATGTCGGCCATGGCTGGCCACAGCAACTGGCGCAGAGGCTGCCGATCAGTGAGGCTGCGGCCCTCACGCTAACCCTTGCTGGGCTCTTGCTTATCACCCATGCACTTGCCGCCCTTCTGTTGTTTCGCGCCAGCTCCGGCATCCTCAACCGCGAGCAAGGGATGGTTGACCGCCAGCTCGAGAGCACCCAGCAAGCACTCAGCGCCAGCGCCGGCATCGACCAGGCCTTGCAAGACTATCTCGCGTTATCGGTGCGCGACAGCGAATCCTCGACCCTGACCCTGATCACCCGGGTCGACCAGTTGAATACCTCCGCGCAGAAGCTGCTCGACTACCTGCAGCACTCCGACAGCAATGCCAGCGACATGGCAACGGATATTCGCGAGGGGGTCGACGAGATGAACAAGATCGCCAGTTTCGTCCAAGAACTGCCGGACAAGATTCGCCAAAACAATCAGGCGGTGGAAAGCATCTTTTCAGAGATCAAGCATCTCGAGGGACTGGCTGGATCGATCAAGTCCATCAGTCGGCAGACCAACATGCTGTCGATCAATGCCGCCATCGAGGCCGCGCGGGCGGGCGAGGCTGGGCGTGGTTTTGCTGTGGTCGCCGCCGAGGTGCGCTCGCTGGCCAACCGCTCCGCAGAGGCCGCAGACACCATCCAATCCGGCCTTGATCACGCCTTGGGCGCGGTGAAGAAGAGTCTGAACGAGAGCGATCTAGCCAATGCCAGTCATGAGCTGGAACAGGCCAACCAGGTGGCCGTGGCCTTCGAGAAGCTGCAGCACAGCTACGAAGACATGCGTCAGTTCTACAAGACGCTGTTCACCGTAGTAACACGACACAATACCGAGCTCGCCGAGCAGATCGCCGACATGCTCGGGCTGTTGCAGTATCAGGATGTCGAGAGTCAACGGCTCAATCGCATCAAGGATGCACTGATGCAACGGCAAGAGCTCTATCTCGCCTTCGCCCAGCTCGCGGCCTCTGACGCCAAGCTTGACGACCAGCCAGACGACGCATCCGACGAAAAACTGCCACACTTGTCACAAGCCTTGCAGGCGTTGCTGGAGCAGTACCTGATGAAGGAGTCGATGCACAGCCATCCGGATCATGCCACCGAGGACAGCGAGGCCGACACGGGCCCCCGCATCGAGCTGTTCTGATAGCGCACCAACCTTATTGCCGTTCAACCGCCGCCACAGGACCCTCTATCATGACGCTGTCTCTTTCTCAGGTCCTCAGCAGCCATCAGGATGAACTGCTCAATCAGTGGTTGCACGATCTCTCCCAAACCGCTGCAGATTCGGGCTTAAACCCTGCGCATCCGGAGTTGATGGAGCCGCTCCGCGCGCTGTTCTGGGCCATCATCGCGCAACTCAACCAGGAACCTGCCCAGCAACCTATCCAGGCGCCATCTCAAGCATCGGCGCATGCGTCCGATCAGCCGGCACCGCTTCCGAGCGAACGCAGCGAACAGCAGGCGGCGCTAAAAACGGAACTGCAACAACTGATCGCCAAGCAGGCGCGCCTGCAGCGCAACCTATCCGATACCCTTGGCTTCCTGCTGCACCTCAAGCATCTGCTGCTGAAGGCACTGCTCGCCAACGAGGCGCAAGACCCAGCGGATCGCAGCATCCTCTGGCTGGACCAATGTTTCGAGCAGATCGCACGCCAGGCCTTCGACAGCGCCCTCGCCGAGCGCGATCGCTATATCTCCGAACAAAGCCTGTCGATCATGGAGCTGTCGACGCCGGTGCTGCGGCTCTGGCATCAGATCCTGCTGCTACCGCTGGTCGGCGTCATCGATACCGGCCGCGCGCGCCAGGTCACCGATCATCTACTCGAGGCGATCGCCAAATACGAGGCGCGGGTCACCGTCATCGACCTCACCGGCGTGCCGATCATCGACACCAGCGTCGCCCAGCACATCATGAAGACCGTGGATGCGGCGCGCCTGCTCGGCAGCCGGGTGGTGCTCACCGGCATCAGCCCGGAGGGCGCGCAGACCTTGACCAAGCTCGGCATCCGCTTCGGCGATGTCATCTCCCGCGCCAGCCTGCGCGCTGGGATCGCCGAGGCGCTGCTGATCACCGGTAAGCGCATCTCAGCGATGGACGGTGGCGCACGATGAAGATCCCGATCCTGCGCCTCGGCCGCATCCTGCTGGTCTCGATCCAGGAGGATCTCACCGATAACGAGGCGATGCAGTTCCAATCGGATCTGGTCAACAAGGTCGCCGAGATCGAGGCGCTTGGCGTCGCCGTCGATATCACCGCGCTGGATGTGGTGGACTCCTACATGGCGCGCGTCATCAACGACACCGCCAGCATGGTGCGCCTGCTCGGTGCCGAGGTGGTGATCTGCGGGGTGCAGCCCTTCGTCGCCATGACCCTGATCGAGATGGGCCGCGACCTGATCGGCGCCGACTGCACCTTCAATCTCGATCAGGGGCTCGAACAACTGAAAACGCGCATCGCCGGTCGGGGTGACATTCGTTTCGCCGGTGACGAGGATGAATGAGCCAGCGTCGATCGAGCGTATCCCCATCCGCACCCATAACGACATCGTCACCGCGCGCCATGCCGCGCGCGAACACAGTGCCCGGCTTGGCTTCGGCCGCGCCTATCAGACCCGGCTCGCCACCGCGGTCTCGGAACTCACCCGCAACGTCATCCAGTACGCCGGCGAGGGCTATTGCCTGATCGAGGATCAGGTCGACGCCCAGGGCTGCCGCATCCAGGTCACCGTCGAGGATCAGGGTCCGGGCATCCCCGATCTGGCGCTGGCGATGGCCGATGGCTTCAGCACCAGCGGCGGGCTTGGCGCTGGCCTCCCCGGCACCCGTCGGTTAGTCGACCATTTTCAGATCAGCTCCGAGCCAGGGCTTACCCGTATTGTCATCAGCATCCACAAAGCACTCTGAGATGATCGGCCAGCCGGCCTTGAATGAGACCTTGAATCGGGCCTTGAACGGGACCGCCGGCCGTCTCTTTTCGATCCGCACCGAGGCCGATGTGATGGAGGTTGCGCGCGGTGCCCGACAACTTGCCGAGCGTCTCGGCTTCAGCCAGGTGCATGCCTACCATCTGGCCATCGCGACCTCAGAGCTGGCAACCAACTTGGCGGTGTACGCAGGCGGCGGCACCGTGCGTCTGCGAGTCCTCGACGACACCGAGCAAACCGCCCGCATCGGCATCGAGCTGTCGGTCGAGGATCAAGGCCCTGGCATCCCCGACCTCGCGCTGGCCATGACCGAAGGCTATAGCACCGGCGCGCGTCTGGGCTGCGGCTTGCCCGGCGCCAGTCGGCTCATGGATGAGTTCAGCATCGACTCCTCGACACATCAGGGCACCCGGATTCGGGCGGTGAAATGGCGCCAGCCTGCGCCCAGGTTACCTGCGCATGCATCAACCGCGTCAGCAACAGCCGCACCCGCATCGACTGCGTCAGCGGCGATCGCATCCGCACCAACCGCGTCAGCAGGGACTCAGTCCAAGCGCACAGCACCCGGTCGGCAATCGTCGCCACGGACAGACCGATGAGCAGCCTTGTCGCCAATCTGGGCTTGGCCCTGCGTGCGATGCCTGGCGAATCCGTCTGCGGCGATCAGATCGGCGTCTGGCCACAGGCCGAGCACCGGCTCCAGCTCGCCTTGGCCGATGGCTTGGGACATGGCCAGGGTGCCCATCAGGCCGCCTGCAACGTCATGCGGCTGCTTGACGACCTGCAACCGCTCGCCATCAGCAGCCGCTTCCAATACTGCGATGAGGGCTTGCTGCACTCTCGCGGCGTGGCCTTGGCGATGGCCGATATCGATCTCCAAGCGCACTGCCTGACCCATGCCGCGGTCGGCAACATCCGCTCCCTGTTACTGCGTCATGGCAAGGTCAGGCGACTCGGCGCGGCGCGCGGCATCGTCGGCGCAGGCTACCGCGATCTCTATCCCGAACAGCATGACTTTCAACCCGGTGACTGGCTGGTGATGTTCTCCGACGGGATCAACGAGGACGCGCAGATCGCCGACGCCCTCAGCGGGGCCGAGCCCAGCGGGGCCACCCGGCAGGCCAGCAGCCAGGTCGCCGGGCGGACCAGCACCCAGGCCACTGGTCAAGCCATCGCCCAAGCCCTACTCGAACGCTGGGCCAGCGCGCACGATGATGCCTCTCTGCTCCTCTATCAGCATGTCTAACGCCGCTGATCAAGACCGAGGCGATGGCTGTTTGTGAAGCTGCAGCCCTCATCCGCTACCCCGATGCCTGACACCCCCGCTCAAACGCCCGCTGTGCCAGACGCGACGGACAGCATCGCCGAACGCTACGCGCGCGTCTTGCATCGGGCCGTGCTCGGCGCTGATCCGCTGGTGATCGAGACCGCCCTCGCCGAGGCCGCCGAGCTTGGGCGCGAGATGATGCGCGCCGAGATCACGCTGGAAGAGGTCAGCGAGATCCATCACGATGCCCTGGTCGCGCTCGCCCAAGCGCATCCGCAGTTGATCCTGGCGAAGGTTGCCAGCCGGATCACGGCGCCGCTGATGGAGGCCTACATGGCCTACAGCCTGACCTTTCGCGAACAGCTCGAGCATCGCACCAACGCCATTCTCAACGCCCGCATCGATCAGCTGCGGCGGCTGGAATCGATCGGCACCCTGGCGGCCGGCGTCGCGCATGAATTCAATAACATCCTCGGCAGCATCATCGGCTTCAGCGAGCTGCTGACCGATGAGATCGAAGCGGACGCACCCGGTAGCCAATACCTCAAGCACATCCTGCAAGCGAGTTTTCGGGCGCGCGATCTCACCGCTCGCCTGCTGACCTTCGCCCGTGACATGCCGGAGGTGCGCGAGCCGGTCGATGTGGTGGCGGTCGCCGCCGAGACCCTTGAGCTGCTGCGCGCGACCCTGCCGGTTAGCATCCGCCTGACACTCGAGGCCTCGGTCCCACAGGCTTGGATCATGGCCGATGCGAGCCAGATCCAGCAGATCATCATGAATCTCTGCATCAATGCCGCCGATGCGATCCAGGTTCGCGACGGTCGCATCCGCATCGGCATCGAACCCCGGATGCACGGCGCCCCGACCGAGCACCGGAGCGATCCACCGCTCGAACCCGCCCAGCCCCTCGTTCGCCTCAGCGTCAGCGACAACGGCGAAGGCATGACGGCAGAGACCAGAGCCCGCATCTTCGACCCCTTTTTCACCACCAAGGCGCCCGGCAAGGGCACCGGCCTCGGCCTCTCGGTCATCCATGGCCTGGTGACCAGCATGGGCGGTACCATCAGCTTGGAGAGCACGCCCGGCCTCGGCAGCCGCTTCAGTATCGATCTGCCAGCCTTGAGCGGATCACTCCAGCCGGCGGTACGAGAACCGGCGGCGCTTGATGAGAACGCGCCCGCAGCGCGCAATGAGAACGCACCCACGGTGCGCGATGAGAACACGTCCGCAGCGCGCAATGAGCACGCGCCTGCGGCGCTCAGCACAGCGACGGAAACCAACCACCATGACGACGATCCTGATTGTTGATGACGACGAACTCTTCCGCACCATGCTTGAGGCCATGCTGCGCAAGGAAGGCCATCAGGTACTCAGCGCGGTCAATGGCAGCGAGGCCTTGGCGCTGCTGCAATCCCAGTCACCAGACCTGATCATGACCGATATCCTGATGCCCGATGGCGACGGCATCGAGCTGATCACGGCGCTCAATCAGCAGCAACGCGGCATCCCGATCATCGCCATGTCCGGTGGGCGGCGCAACATCAGCCTCGAATTCAACCTGGAATCGGCCACGCTGATGGGCGTGAAGGCCACGCTGCCAAAGCCGTTCACCCGCGACAGGCTGCGCCAGGTGCTCGCCGACGCGCTGCAACCATGACCACCACCGCGAGCGCTGGCGAGACGCTTGGTCCCAGCGTCCTGGCGGTGGCGAATCGCAAGGGCGGCACCGGCAAGACCACCACCGCTGTCAACCTGGCGGCCGCCTTCGCCGCCGCCGGCAAACGCACCTTACTGATCGATCTGGACACCCAAGGCCATTGCGCCTTCGGGCTGGGTCTGCAGCCAACACCGGGGCAGCTCAGCGCGCATCACCTGTTTGCCGAGGCACCACCGACGCTGACCGAGCTATGCTGCAGCACGGCTTGGGACGGTCTGGACCTGGTGCCCGCCAGCACCGACTTTCGCCACGGACGCATCCGCGATGATGACCAAATCCTCGCCCGTGCCCTCGCCGAGCCGGCGATCACCGAGCGCTATGATCAGATCCTCATCGATTCGCCACCCTCGCTCGATCACCTCCTGTTCAACGCCCTCTCAGCCGCGCACTGGGCGATCATCCCGTTCGTCCCGCATCCTCTGGCTGGCGAAGGTGTCAAGCAGCTCTCACGGGTCTTCTTTCAGGTCGCCCTGCGCACCAACACCCGACTGCGCCTGCTCGGCGTGCTGCCGGTGATGCTCGACACGCGGATCGGACAGCACCGGCTGATCCGCACCCAGGTCGCGGGGCAATTCGGCGAACAGCGCGTCTTAGGCGGCATCCGCAACGACATCAAGCTCGCCGAGGCCTTCGCCGCCGGCCAGCCCGTGCGTGTCTACGCCCCGCGCAGCCGCGGCCAACAGGATTATCAGCAGGCGTTTGAGGCGATCGCGGCCTGTCTCCGGAATCCATCAATCGCCTGTCCGCGGGACGGCAGAAGCACTCGCCCGCAGCAGGCGTCTGAGCAATAGCACCGCAAGCGAGATCACCACTAGGATGACCAGACCGATGATCGCTTCGACCAGATTCTGCTCGAGCATGGATTCCCCAAGCAGCACGAAACCGGCGCCATAAGCGCCTGTGAGCAACATCGAGACCCCAAAATGTAGCTTCAGCGGGATGCCGGAAAAGCCAAGCAGATAGTTCTTGATGAACAGCGGCACACCGGGCGTGATCCGCAGCAGCAAGGTGAACTGCAAGGCGCTGCGCTGACGACCGTCAAACGAGGGCAAGCGGTAGCGGGTACTCGCCAACAGGCGTTCCAGATACGGACGCAGCCCGCTATGGGCGATCCAGTGGCAGAGCAAGAGGTTTGCGGCCAAGGCCAGGAGCGAGCCCAACAGTCCGAGCGCGGTTCCAAACAAGGCGCCGGTCAGCACGAAGAGTGGCGTGATCGGGAAACCGAGGGCCGGTAGCACGGCCATCAGCAGGAAGAAGGAGAGCGGGTCGGCCTCACGTTTCCAGTCAAGGATCAGCTCATAGTTCCAGAACAGCCAGAGCGCCAGCAAGAGCGCGATGATCAGCGCCGTCGTCAACAGCACCGCACCGAGCAGTGAGCGGTTGCCCCACCAGGATGCGCTAAGCCGTTTCATCCCAGGCCCTGTTGCTGATCAAAGCAGCGATTCGACTGCACATCGGTCCGCCGGTCTTCGACATCATGAGCAGGCTCAGAACGCTTAGCGTCGCGCTTGCGGGCTAGTCGGGTCGATGACGATAGACGGACTTATCCAGATGCTTCACCAGGTAGTAGCCGCCGATCAGCGTTGCGAGCAGCGCCGCCATGCCAATCATGTACATGGCCGGGTCACCCTTACCCTCAAGGTCCAGGACCACCACCTTGCGCGAGAGCGCCGTAATCGCGATCAATAGCATCATCTCCACATGCACCGACTTATCGACCATGTACATGTAGATGCTGGCCATCAGCTCGACCGCGATGAGCACGATCAGGAACATGCCGAAGACCTCGAACAGCTCGTTGAGACCGAGCAGGAAACCGTCGGTGCTGATCAGATCCTGATAGAGGATGAAACAGAGCTCGATCAGCGCGATCACCGAGACTAGGGCAATCAATAGCAGCAGCACAAAGGCGAGACTGCGCTCGAAGTAATGGAAGAGCGCATGCAGAATTGGATGCTTAGGCTTAGGCCGGGCGACACCAAACAACTCCAGCGCCGGCAGTGACGCAGCGCCGTCATCGACCGCCCCTGGCGCCAGCTCGGACTGAGTATCCAAGCCATCGCCACCGGCAGGAACGATGCGGACCAAGGCGCCAGCCTGGGCAAAAGCGGCATGCAAACGGGCCGCAAGCGCACCATCGATGCCGCGCTTAATGGTGACAGCGCTACCGCTAAAGAGCTGTGCAACCGCGTCGTCGGTCAGCTTGAAGAGTGCCTTGACGCGTGCACGGGCCTTTTTAGGGTCGGTGCCGGGGGTCAGCTCGCCGGCAAACTCGAGGTCGAATCGCGTTCCGCTCATGCTGGCCACATCAACCCTGCGGGCGCATGTGCGGGAACAGCAGCACGTCGCGGATCGACGCCGAGTCGGTAAACAGCATCACCAAGCGGTCGATGCCGATGCCCTCACCCGCGGTTGGCGGCAAGCCGTGCTCCAGCGCACAGATATAGTCGGCATCGAAGTGCATGGCCTCTAGATCACCGGCGTCCTTCTCGGCGGCTTGCTGGCGAAAGCGCTCGGCCTGATCCTCGGGGTCATTCAGCTCGGAGAAGCCATTCGCGATCTCGCGGCCAGCGACGAAGAACTCGAAGCGATCGGTCACGAACGGATCAGTGTCGCTCTGCCGAGCCAACGGCGAGACCTCGGTCGGATAGGCCGTGATGAAGGTGGGCTGCATCAACTTCGACTCGACAGCCTTCTCGAAGATCTCGGTCTGCAGCTTACCGAGACCATAGCTGTCTTTGACATGGATGCCGAGGCGCTCTGCGACAGCTCGGGCGCGCTCCAGGGAGTCGAGATCCTCGCCACTCAGGTCCGGATTGAACTGCAGGATCGACTCGCGCAGAGTCAGGCGCGCGAATGGCTGCGCGAGGTCGTAGGTTTCGCCCTGATAGCTGATCTGAGTGGTCCCCAACACGCGCTCGGCAAGCGCTGGCAGCAGGGTCTCGGTCAGGTCCATCAGCTCATGGTAATCCGCATAGGCTTGATAGAGCTCGAGCATGGTGAACTCCGGGTTATGACGCGTCGAGAGGCCTTCGTTACGGAAGTTACGATTGATCTCATAAACGCGCTCGAAGCCGCCAACCACCAGGCGCTTCAGGTAGAGCTCGGGCGCAATGCGCAGGAACAGCTGCATATCGAGCGCGTTGTGATGGGTGACGAAGGGCCGCGCGACGGCTCCGCCTGGGATCGCCTGCATCATCGGCGTCTCGACCTCGAGGAAGGCGCGCTCATTCAGGAAATCGCGGATCGCCTGCACCAGCTGCGTGCGCACGCGGAACGTCTCGCGCGTGACCTCGTTCATGATCAGGTCGAGGTAGCGCTGCCGATAACGGCTCTCGGTATCAGCCAGCCCATGCCATTTCTCGGGCAGTGGCCGCAAGGACTTGGTCAGCAGCCGCAGCTGATCGACCTTGAGCGACAGCTCGCCGGTCTTGGTCTTAAATAGCTGGCCGGAGGCGCCGACGATATCGCCAATATCCAGCTCCTTCTTGAACCAGGCGTAGTCATCGGTACCGAGTAGATCACGCTGCACAAACAACTGGATGCGCCCGCTCATGTCCTGCAGATGGGCAAAGCTCGCCTTGCCCATCACCCGCCGGCTCATCAAACGGCCGGCAACCTTGGCGCGCACGTTGCGTGTCTCAAGCTCGCTGCCCTCCATCTCGGCATACTGCGCATGCAGCTCACCGGCCACCAGGTTGCGGCGGAAATCGTTCGGGAAGGCGATGCCCTGCTCGCGGATGGCGTTGAGCTTCTCGCGCCGTTGGGCGATCAGCTTATTTTCATCCTGCTCCAACTGCGCGGACGCCTCGTGGCGGTCATTTGGCTGCATCTGGCTCATAGCTCCAACACTCTCTCAAGGGCAACCGCAGCAGCCCGATTTCAAAGCCCACTCTTCAGGCTCGCTTCGATGAAAGGATCAAGCCCTCCATCAAGCACGGCCTGGGTATTACCGGTCTCGACATTGGTGCGGAGATCTTTGATCCGGGATTGATCCAGCACATAGGAGCGGATCTGACTGCCCCAGCCGATATCGGACTTGCTCTCTTCCAGCGCCTGCTGCTCGCTGCGGCGCTTCTGCATCTCCAGCTCATAGAGCTTGGCCTTGAGCTGCTTCATCGCCTGGTCCTTATTGGCGTGCTGCGAGCGGCCATTCTGACATTGGGTGACGGTGTTGGTGGGGAGATGGGTGATGCGCACTGCGGATTCTGTCCGGTTGACGTGCTGTCCACCAGCGCCTGAGGCACGATAGACGTCGATGCGCAGATCCGCGGGATTGATCTCAATCTCAAATGAGTCGTCGATCTCCGGTGAGACGAACACCGCGGCAAACGAGGTGTGGCGTCGATTACCAGAATCAAACGGCGACTTGCGCACCAGTCGATGCACGCCGGTCTCGGTACGCAGCCAGCCGAAGGCGTGATCGCCCTGGACCGAAACCGTGGCCGATTTGATCCCCGCCACATCGCCTGCCGAGACTTCGGTTAGCTCGGTCTTGAAGCCGTGCGCTTCAGCCCAGCGCAGATACATCCGCAGCAGCATCTCAGCCCAGTCCTGCGCTTCGGTACCGCCGGAGCCGGCCTGGATATCGATGAAGGCATTCTTCGGGTCCATCTCGCCCGAGAACATGCGCCGAAACTCAAGCTCGGCGACGTGTTTGTCGAAGCCTTGCAGATCGGCGAGCAGGGCCTCGACCGTCTCGGCATCCTTTTCATCGGCGGCCATCGCCAGCAGATCATCGGCATCAGCCAGGCCGTCATCGAGCGCTTGGATGCTCTCAACAACGCTCTCGAGCGAGGCGCGCTCGCGCCCTAGCGCTTGGGCGCGCTCGGGATCGGACCAGACCTCAGGCTCTTCGAGCTCGCGTTGGACCTCGGTCAGGCGTTCTTGCTTACCGGCGACGTCAAAGATACCCCCTAAGGAGCTCGAGGCGCCCCTTGAGGTCAGCAATCTGCGCGCGAATCGGGTTGATGTCTTCCATGAGGGTCTCCGCTAGGTGAATAACAGCCGATTGTACCCCAGCCCGAGCGACGACCGCAGCGTCATCCAGCCATACCCCATCGATCGTCTATACTCAAGTCAGCCCCTATTGTTGAGAGGGAGTGATCGTCTCATGGCTCGCCTTCCGCGCTTTGTGTTACCCGGTTTTCCGCAGCACGTCATCCAACGTGGCAACAATCACCAAGCCATCTTGCGCGATGAGGAGGATTATTGGTTCCTGTGGGGACGGCTGCGCGATGCGGCAGCCAAGTTCCAATGCGAGATCCACGCCTATGTGCTGATGCCAGACCACTTTCATCTGCTGCTCACACCCTGGCAGCAGGATGGTATCGGCAAACTGATGCAGTACACGGGCCGATACTTCGTGCAACACGTCAACGGCCGCTATCAGCGCAAGGGGACCCTGTGGGAAGGGCGCTACCGAGCGACCTTGCTCGACCCCCAAGCATGCTTATTGCCAGTCAGCCGTTACATCGAGACTAATGCAGTGCGTACTGAGCTGGTCAGCACGGCGGAGGATTACGACTGGTCAAGCTATGCGGCCAATGCATTGGGGGTCGAGGACGAGTTGGCCATCCCGCATCCGGTCTACCGGGCGCTTGGTGACAATTTGTCGCAACAACAGCAGGCCTACCGCGCGCTGTTCGAATATCCGCTTAGCCAGAAGCTGGTCGATCGCATCAGGGCCGCGACCAACAAGGCCTGGGTACTCGGTGATGAGCGCTTCTGCCAGGCCATCGAGGATAAACTCAATCGCCGGGCTAAACCTCGGCCTCGCGGCGGTGACCGCCGCTCGGCTGCCTACCGGCGTGCACTGGAGCAGCCGGCGACTTTACACTAGGCGGCCCTGTCGCCGTGCTAGCCGCTTGAGAGAAGTCCATGTCGAAGATCCACGTCGCCCGCCCGCATCACCTTGGACTTGAGGCAGCGCGCGCCGAGGTTGAGCGGATCGCCGCCCGCGTCCGCGACGAGTATGGCGCGGACTATCACTGGCACGGCGATGTGCTGCACTTCAAACGTTCCGGCCTCTCGGGCCAGATCGCCGTCGCGGAGGACGGCATGGACCTCAGCATTCAACTGGGCCTGCTGTTGAGCGCGATGCGGGGGCAGATCGAAGCGCGCCTCACGCGCAAGATCGATGAGGTGCTCGCGCGCTACTGAAGCCCAAGCCAGCCGCAACCGCCGAGCGCTCATCCAGCCTCAAGCCAGGTTTCGTCAGTGCTAACAGCGTCATGGAAAACCATGAGCCGCTGTCGAGAAATCTGATCGATCGCCCTGACTGAAAAGCGCTTTTCGACAGGACTCGTCTTGTTTTTCTGCGTCATCCAGCCTATCCTCTCTAGTCATAGGGGGAAAGCTGGCGCGGGGGACGGCGTCTGTTCGCAGGCGCCGGCGCCAGTATGTTTTCGAGTAGCAGGCTTATACCAGGCATCGAGGCAACGCGATGAGCACGCAAGAAGACAGCCGGTCTTGGGGGGCCGATCCAAAGCCAGTCATCGATCGTCGTCAGTTCCTTGGCGCCCTAGGCGGCGCAACCGCTGCGTTGCTGCTTGGCACCACCATGCCGAGCGAGGCTGCGCTCAGACCAACGCTCCAGAGCCAAGTCATCCGACTCGTCAAGCGTCAGCGCGAGGAAGGGATCATCCGCGCCGATGAGAGAACAGCCTGGTCGGTGTACGACTTCACAGGCGCCAAGAAGCTGGTCTCCATCAACGAAGAGGTGCCACACCAGGCGGCCAGCATGCTCAAGCCCTTCGTTGCGCAGGCCTTCTTCTACAGCATGCAGGAACAGGGCTCTAAGCTGCGCTATACCGCGGCAATCCGCAACAGCATGGAAGCGATGATCCGCGATAGCAGCAATACCGCCACCACCGAGATCATGCAAATCGTGAGTCGGTACAACGGCGGCAACGGACCTAAGGATGTGGAACGCGTGCTCAAGCGGCATGCACCCGGCGTGTTCCAGCAGACCAGCATCGTCGAGTACATCCCGGCGAACGGACGCACCTATCGCAATCTGGCCTCAGCGCACGACTACAGCCGCTTCCTCTGGGCGCTTTGGCATGACCGCATGCCTTATGCCAATGAGATCCGGCGCATCATGGGACTCCCCAACCACAATCGCATCACGCGCAGGGTGAGCAACATCCCATCGACGGTGCGCCTTTACCATAAGTCGGGTTCAACCGCCATGCTCTGCGGAGCGATGGGGATCGTCGAGAGCAAGGACCGGCGTGGTCGTCAGCGCGCTTATACCTTCATCGGCATCATCCAGAAAAGCCAGCGCACCAACCACTACAGCACTTGGATTACCAATCGCAGCAACGCCATCCGCGCGGTATCAGGGCTGGTCTACGATTACATGCGCGAGCAGCATCAGCTCGTCTGATCCTCGGCATCGGCGCCTGTCAGCGCGCTACCGCGAGCACACTACAGCTCACGCAGGCCCAACACATCCTGCATGTCGAACTGACCGCGTTCGTGCTCGGCGATCCAACGCGCGGCCCGGCAGGCGCCACGCGCAAAGGTCATGCGATTGGTCGCCTTATGGGCAATCTCCACCCGCTCTCCATCAGCGGCGAACCAGACGCTATGCTCGCCAACGGTATCCCCGGCGCGGATGGTCTCAAACCCGATGGTCTGTCGCTGACGCGGACCGGTCTGGCCCTGGCGCCCGTAGACGGCGACCTCCCCGAGGTTTCGACCAAGCGCATCCGCGATCACCTCACCCATGCGCAGTGCGGTTCCAGAGGGCGCATCGACCTTATGCCGGTGATGGGCCTCGATGATCTCGATATCGACATCCTCGCCCATCACGCGCGCAGCGAGGTCGAGCAGCTTAAAGCAGAGATTCACCCCGACACTCATGTTCGGAGCCACCACCACAGCGGTATCAATGGCCGCTTCGCTAATGGTCTCACGCTGCTCAGGGGTGAGCCCGGTGGTGCCGATGACCATGCGGCAGCGCGCATCGCGGCAAAGCTCGACGTGATGCATGGTCGCCCATGGCGTGGTGAAGTCGATCAGGACATCGAAATCCGCCAGCACCTCATCCAGATCAGGGCGGATCGGGGCGCCAATAGGCCCGATTCCGGCCAGTTCTCCGGCGTCAACCCCCACCAGGGCACTATCCGACTGCTCGGTGGCCGCGGTGACACGGAGGCCTTCGGTCGCCTGCACAGCGCTGACCAGAGTCCGCCCCATTCGGCCGCCGGCGCCGGCGACGGCTACACGAATCGATTCCATGCGTCTTCTCCCGGGCTAGAGGCCCATCTTTTCGAAAAAGTGCTTAACGCCGTCGAGCCAGGAGCTTGACTGTGGACTATGGTGCTTGCCACCCGCGGCCACACTGTCTTCAAACTCACGCAAGAGCTCCTTCTGACGCTCGGTGAGGTTGACTGGCGTTTCGACGATCACACGGCACAGCAGATCACCCACCGGGCCACCACGCACGGGCTTCACACCCTTGCCGCGCATCCGGAACAGCTTACCGGCCTGGGTGCCAGCGGGTACCTTGAGCACCACCTTGCCGTTCAGGGTCGGCACCTCGAGTTCACCACCGAGGGCCGCGGTCACGAAGCTGATCGGCACCTCGCAGAACAGATGGCTCTCCTCCCGCTTGAAGATGGGATGATCTTCAACCACGACCTGCACATACAGATCACCTGGCACACCACCATGCTCGCTGACCTCGCCCTCCCCGGCCAGGCGAATGCGATCGCCGGTATCAACGCCGGCAGGCACTTTGACGGAGAGCGTCTTTTCCTCTTTCAGCCGGCCAGCACCGCGACAGTGTCGACAGGCCTCTTCGACCACCTTGCCGGTACCGCGACACCCCGGACAGGTCTGCTGGATGGAGAAGAAGCCCTGCTGCATCCGCACTTGACCAGCACCGCGACAGGTCGGGCATTCCTTCGGGCGCGTACCCGGCTTGGCGCCACTCCCGCCACAGTGATGACATTCGACGGTGGTTGGGATACGAATCTTGACATCCTTGCCGGCAACCGCCTCTTCGAGTGTCAGCCCAAGGTCATAGCGTAGATCCGCGCCACGAGCGGTGCGACGACCACCGCCACGGCCGCCAAAGATGTCACCAAAGACATCGCCGAAGATGTCAGAGAAGCCGCCACCCGCGAAGTCGCCAGGGCCGCTCCCGAAGCCACCCTGGCCGCTCACGCCGGCATGCCCAAACTGGTCATAGGCGCTGCGTTTGCGGGCATCGGTCAACACATCGTGCGCCTCCTTGGCCTCTTTGAACTTGGCCAAGGCATCGGCGTCATCCGGGTTTCGATCCGGATGATATTTCATGGCAAGACGCCGAAACGCCTTCTTGATGTCCTGCTCACTGGCATTTCGGCTCAAGCCGAGGACGTCGTAGTAATCGCGCTGGGACATTCGCGTAATCGGTCAGTCGTTGGAAAAGTGATCAGAGCCAGGTCATCGAAAACGAAACGGCGCGTAGGCCTGCGCCCACGCGCCGTAGCTCGGCCTGAGCGCAGGCGTTCGGGATGTCGAACGGCGCTTAGTGCTTGTCGTCCTTGACCTCTTCGAATTCAGCATCGACGACGTCGCCGGCCTCGGCCTTGGCGCTCGCGCCAGCCGAAGCGGCCTCACCGGACGCACCACCTTGATCCTGCGAGTAGAGGCGCTCGGCCATCTTACCGGAGGCCTCACCTAGGGCCTTGGTCAAGGACTCGATCTTATCCTTGTCCTCGCCCTTCATCGCCTCCTCAAGCTCCTTGATGGTGCTCTCGATGCGATCCTTCTCGCCGGCCTCGAGCTTGTCGTCGCCGAGCTGCTCCATCGATTTCTGCGTCGCATGGATCATCGAGTCGGCCTGATTACGCGCGCTCACCAGCTCGTGGAACTTGCGGTCGTCCTCGGCATGCGCCTCGGCATCCTTGACCATGCGCTCGACCTCGTCATCCGAGAGCCCTGAGCTGGCCTTGATGACGATCGACTGCTCTTTGCCGGTGGCCTTGTCCTTAGCATGCACATTCAGGATACCGTTGGCGTCGATATCGAACTTGACCTCGATCTGCGGCACGCCGCGTGGAGCTGGCGGAATATCCGAGAGATCGAAGCGCCCGAGCGACTTGTTATCGGCAGCCCGCTCACGCTCGCCCTGCAGCACATGCACAGTGACAGCGGTCTGATGATCATCGGCGGTCGAGAACACCTGGTTCGCCGAGGTCGGGATGGTGGTGTTCTTCTCGATCAACTTGGTCATGATACCGCCCAGCGTCTCGATGCCGAGCGACAGCGGGGTGACGTCGAGCAACAGCACGTCCTTGACGCCACCACCTAGCACGCCGCCCTGGATCGCAGCACCCACGGCCACCGCTTCGTCCGGATTCACATCCTTGCGTGGCGCTTTGCCGAAGAACTCCTCGACCTTGGCCTGCACCTTGGGCATGCGCGTCTGGCCGCCAACCAGGATCACCTCGTTGATGTCGCCGGCACCAATGCCGGCGTCTTTCAGTGCCGTGCGGCAAGGCCCGATGGTGCGATCAACCAAGTCCTCGACCAGTGACTCCAGCTTGGAGCGGGTCAGCTTGACATTGAGATGCTTCGGTCCCGTCTGATCCGCCGTGATGTAGGGCAGATTGATATCCGTCTGCTGACTCGAAGACAGCTCGATCTTAGCCTTCTCAGCGGCCTCTTTCAGGCGCTGCAGCGCGAGCGGATCATTGTGCAGATCGACGCCCTGCTCCTTCTTGAAGGTCTCGGCGAGGAAATCGATGATGCGCAGGTCAAAGTCTTCGCCGCCGAGGAAAGTATCACCATTGGTCGAGAGCACCTCGAACTGATGCTCGCCCTCGATCTCGGCGATCTCGATGATGGAGATATCGAAGGTGCCGCCACCGAGGTCGTAGACCGCGAGCTTTTGATCGCCGCGCTTCTTATCCATGCCATAGGCAAGCGAGGCCGCCGTCGGCTCGTTGATGATGCGCTTGACATCGAGACCGGCGATACGCCCGGCATCCTTGGTCGCCTGGCGCTGCGAGTCGTTGAAGTAGGCCGGCACGGTAATGACCGCTTCGGTGACCTTCTCTCCGAGGTAGTCCTCGGCGGTCTTCTTCATCTTCTGCAGGATCTTCGCCGAGATCTCCGGCGGGGCCATCTTCTTGCCGTTAGCCTCGACCCAAGCATCGCCGTTGTCAGCCTTGACGATCTTGTACGGCACCATGTCCTTGTCCTTGCCGACCACCTGATCTTCGAAGCGCCGTCCGATCAGGCGCTTGATCGCGAACAGGGTGTTGGCCGGATTGGTGACCGCCTGGCGCTTAGCCGACTGCCCCACCAGAACCTCACCATCGCTGTTGAAGGCGACGATACTGGGGGTGGTGCGATCACCCTCGGCATTCTCGATCACCTTTGGCTTGTCGCCCTCCATGACGGCGACGCAAGAATTGGTTGTACCAAGATCGATACCAATGATCTTTCCCATGGTCTGTCTCCACTAAAACTTTGTGTTGCTATTCGTTGTCGATTGGATTGCCCTAGCCAACCGCCGATTGGCGAAGGAATTGGGGCAAAACCCTGTGATTCTCAAGCGTTCTCGATGGCCGGCTGGCGTCTTGGCCAGGACAACCGAGACGCCCGTTGATATCGCGCAATCAGGCGGCCTGTGACACCATCACGAGCGCCGGGCGGACCAATCGACCATTGAGCAAGTAGCCACTTTGGACCACATTCACCACGGTGTTCGGCGGCACGTCGGAACGCGGCTGCATCGACATCGCCTGGTGATACTCGGGGTTGAACGGCTCACCCTCGGGATCAATGCGCTCGACGCCAAACTTGGTCATCACATCGCGCAGTAGCTTGAGGGTCAGCTCGGTCCCTTCACGCAGCTTCGAGACATCCGCATCCGGTGCCGCGGCCGCAGCCTGACCAAGCTCGAGACTGTCGCGCACCTGCAGCAGCTCCTTGACGAAGCCCTCAAGGGCGAATTTATGCGCATTCTCAAGCTCTTTCGCTTGCCTTCGCGACATATTCTCCATCTCGGCGCGCAGCCGCAGAGCCTGATTGTGAGCCTCATCGGCCTTCGCCCGCGCATCCTCCAGGAGCATACTCAGCTCAGCCGGGTCCTGCGCGGAGGTCGAGGCCTCAGTGTCATCGAATGCATCCGAATCCTCAGTCGCATCATTCAGGTCGGCGTCGATGTGAACATCCACATCATAGGACAACGACACTGACTCCGATCCTTGCGTTTGCCCTGGCGCGCCTGGCTGCTGCTCTTCGTACTCCTTCGTCATCTCATACCTCCCACCAGACCGGGGTGCGAGCCGCAAGCGCCTCGCCGACCCTAGAGACCTGGCCTCTGCGATGGATTGTTGATGAGTTCTCAGCGCTCAACGACCACGCAGGGCTGCTGCCAGCAGCTTTGCTGTCACGTCGACCACTGGAATCACCTGTTGATAGTTCATGCGCGTCGGGCCAATAACACCCAACACGCCCAACACCTGATCCTCGACCCGGTAGGTGGCGGTCACCACGCTACAGTCGTCGAGCAATTCGTAGCCAGACTCTTCTCCAATGAAGATCTGCACCCCTTCAGCCTCGATGCAGCGGTCAAGCAGATCCAGAATCTGTCGCTTTTCGTTAAAGGCGTCAAACAGCGCCTTGAGCCGCTCCATGCTGGAGAGCTCGGTAAATCCCATCAGGTTGGTCTGGCCCGCAATCATCACATCATCCTTGTGCTCTGCGGCCTCGACGACGCGCTGCGCCATCATCACCGCCCGCATCATCTGCTCATCCATGTGCGCATGCGTTTGTTTCAGATCAGCCATCAGCTGGCGACGCACCTCGCGCATCTCATGACCATTGAACAGGCGCGTCAAAAAATTCGACGCCTGCTCCAACTGCGAGGCCGATAATGGCTGCTCGGTCTCGAGGATGCGGTTGTGCACCTCACCATCACCGGTGACCAAGATCGCTAATACACGCCGGCCCGAGAGCTGCACGAACTCGATCTGCCGGAACACCTCGCGCTCATGCCGCGGCACCATCACCAGGCCCGCCAAGTGGGTCACCCCTGACAGGGCTTGCGACGCCGTCTGGATCAGGGTAACCGTATCCGTGCTGCGCGAGAACTGCTCGCGCAGCATCGAGACATCGGCCTCTGTCAGCGGTGCGACTTTGAGCAGACTATCGATGAATAATCGATAGCCCGATGCCGTTGGCACCCGCCCGGCAGAGGTATGAGGCGATGACACCAGCCCCAAGTCCTCGAGATCCGACATCACGTTGCGCACCGTTGCCGGACTCAGATCAAGGCCGGTGTCGCGCGCTAGGGTCCGCGAGCCGACGGGCTGACCGTCACGAATATGGCGCTCGACGAGGACCTTTAGGAAGTGCAGCGCGCGCTCACTGACTTGGCCCTCCGCAAAGCGGCTACTAGCTCGAGAGTCCATTGACACGCGATTTTCACTCACTGGAAGCTGAACGAAACCTATCGGATCTCGGAAAACCCATCAGAATCTCGGACAAGAAATCGGCTGTTAGCACTCTAACCAAACGAGTGCTAACACGGCCAATCTAAGGTGCCGGCGGAGCGATGTCAAGAACCTCCGCATTGGCGCGCGCGATGCCGCATGCTAACGTTGGCGTTATTGCTTACTCGCCGCGATCCGCGCCATTCGCGACTGTTCGCGACTAGCCCGCTTCTTCTTCTGTCCTCGCCTGCTCAGGGTCGCTCGCCATCCATGGCCTGGTTTCAGAACGTCGGCATCATCGCCAAACAGCATGACGATGCGCGCGTTGCCGCAACGGTCGGCCGCGCCATCAACCTGCTCAGCGCCCAGGGGGTGCGGACGCATGTCGAACAGGACACCGCCACTTTGCTGCAGCGTGCCGATGGGGTCAGCATCGATCGTATCGGCGAGCGCTGCGACCTGGTGCTGGTCGTCGGCGGCGACGGCACCTTCCTGCACGCCGCCCGCGTGCTGGCAGAGCACGATGTGGCCCTCGTCGGCATCAACCTTGGACGCCTTGGATTTTTGGTCGATATCCTGCCCGATGAGATCGAGCCACGCCTGGAGCAGATCCTGAGTGGCGCCTACGACGCCGACACCCGTATCCTACTGGACGCCCGAATCGGCGACCAGACGGCACCCGAGCGCGCACTCAATGATGTGGTGATCCACAAATGGAACTCGGTTCGCATGATCGAGTTCGAGACCTATGTCGATGGGCAGTTCGTCAACGCCCAGCGTTCCGACGGACTCATCGTCGCCACCCCGACCGGCTCCACCGCCTATGCCCTCTCTGGCGGCGGCCCGCTGTTGAACCCGCGGCTTGACGCCCTGCTGCTGGTCCCAATCTGCCCGCACACCCTGAGTAATCGACCCCTGGTGGTGCCAGGCGGCAGCCGCATCGAGATCCGCATCTGCAACCTGGAGCCAGAGCAGGTGCGCCTGACCTGCGACGGACAGGTCGACCTGCCCCTAGAGACCGGCAGCGCGATCCAGATCGAGCGAAGCCCGCGCCGGGTGCGTCTACTGCACCCGCGTGATCACGACCACTACCGCATCCTGCGCGCCAAGCTCGGCTGGGGCGGCCACACCCACTCGAACACGCCGTGCTGATTCAGATCACCGTCCAAGACCTCGTCATCCTCAGCCAGCTTGAGCTTGAGCTGGCATCGGGGATGACCGCGCTCACTGGCGAGACCGGAGCCGGCAAGTCGATTCTGATCGACGCACTGGGCCTGACCCTGGGCGACAAGGCCGATGCGAGCATGATCCGCAGCGGCTGCGAGCGCGCCGAGATCAGCGCCAGCTTCGACGTCTCCGGCAATTCGGCCGCTCGCGACTGGCTCGCCGAGCAGGCGCTCGACGACGACAACGACTGCCTGATTCGGCGTGTGCTGGCGCGCAATGGACGGGCGCGCGCCTTCATCAATGGCCGTGCCGCAAGCAGTGCACAGCTGCGCGCGCTCGGCGAGCTGCTGGTCGATATCCATGGACAGCATGCCCATCAATCACTGCTGCGCCCAGCGGCCCAGCGCAGCCTGCTCGATGGTTATGCCGATCATCCAGCACTCACCACGGAGGTCGCCGCGCAGTATCGGCAATATCGGGATCTTGATCAGCGTTGGAAGACACTGGAGGCGGCCCGGTCCGAGCGCGAGGAACGCCTCGAGCTGCTGCGCTTTCAGCTCGAGGAGCTTGACGCCCTAGCGCTAGGCGAGCATGAGCTTGATGCGCTGGATGCCGAGCAGCGTCGGCTTGCCAACCAGGGCCAGCTACAGCAGTCCGCAGCAAGCCTGGTCGAGCTACTCTATGAGGGCGACCCATCACTGCGTGATAGCCTGGGCCGCGCCAGCGCCGACCTCAACAGCCTGAGCGCAATCGACCCCAATCTGGTTGAGACGCGCGAACTGATCGACGCGGCAACCGTGCAGATTGAAGAGGCAGCCGCCAATCTTCGACACTATCTCGAAGGTCTCGAGATGGACCCGGCACGCCTTGGCATCGTCGAGCAGCGCATCGGCCGCATCCAGGATCTCGCGCGCAAATATCGCATCACGCCCGAGCAGCTGATCAGCTTCACCGCTGAGCGGCGCGACGAGCTGGAGCACTTGGAGCAGGCCGACCAATCACTCGACGCGCTCGCCGCTGAGCGCGAGCAGGCCCGTGGAGTCTTGCTCGAGCGTGCTGAGGCGCTGAGTGCGGCGCGGCATGAGGCAGCGGCTCGCCTCGGCGCCACAGTGACCGCTGCGATGCAGGATCTCGGCATGACCGGCGGCCACTTTCAGGTTGAGATCAAGACGGGCAAGGCCGAGTCAATCAATGCCCAGGGGCTCGACAGCATTGCCTTCTTGGTCAGCGCTAACCCTGGACAACCGCTGCAGCCCTTGGCCAAGGTCGCCTCCGGCGGTGAGCTTTCACGCATCAGCCTGGCGATTCAGGTTGCGACGGCCGAGATCGGTGGCATTCCAACCCTAGTCTTCGACGAGGTCGATGTCGGCATCGGCGGTGGCGTTGCCGAGATCGTCGGGCGGCTCCTGCGCCGCCTCGGTGAACGCCGGCAGGTGCTCTGCGTCACCCATCTAGCCCAGGTCGCAGCGCAGGCGCATCAGCATCTGCGCGTGAAGAAGTTCACGAAAGCGACACAAACCTTCACCGAGATCAGCCCACTCGATACCGAGCAGCGCGTCGACGAGGTCGCACGCATGCTCGGCGGCACCGAGATCACCACAACCAGCCGCGCCCACGCGGCTGAGATGCTAGGTCTCCGGTGATCCACCTCAAGCTTGAACAAAAGCGCACTCCCCACAGCGACCTTCTCCAAAGGCGCTCGACAGCAGGCATATGGCCTGCTTTTGCAGCGCTTCAGCCTGTCCGCTCATCCGAGCCCGAATCACCCGCAGTCTCCTCCGCCGAGGATGGCCCAGATTTGGGGGTGGGCTTACGGATGATCCCGGGTTGTGGCGCCGGCCCCTCGCCATCGCGAAACAGCCAGACGAAACCGCCGATCATTGCAATGAAGGCGAGTGCAAGGAAGATATTGGTCCAAAACATGTCGGCATCCAGGGCGATCTACCGCAATGGCGACCGCCTGTTTGGTTGAGTGTGAAGCGCAGAATCTGGAGCGCAGAATGTAAAGCGCGGCCGGTGCTTGAAGGGATTGCTCAGTATAGACGCTCGCCTCGGTCGACGCTCAATCCGCGACAACGATGCGATCACCGAGACGCATCCGCTGGTAGACGAACTTCGCGTCCTCGTGGCGCAACCGCACGCAGCCATGCGATTCGGGATGGCCGGTCACGTAGCCTTCATGGACGAAATACGGCCCCCTGAATTGCAGCGAATAGGGCATCGGTGTGGGTCGATCAAAGGCGTTGGTATAGCTGCCCGAACGCTTGTTGATCTGCTTCGACTGAACCTGGTAACGGCCCTTGGGCGTCGGGTGCGCAGGGGTTCCCGACGAGATCGGACCCGTCCACACCAATTGATCGTCCTCGAAGTAGTTGAAGCGCTGGGTCGCCAGACGGATATCCAGCTGCCGCTTCTCAGCACTGGCTAAGGCGGCGGGATCAGGCGGAAGCGGATTGACTTCCTGGGAGACCGGCGCTGTCGATTCCGCACCGAGATCGGCTGGCCCCTGGAGAGGCGCAGATTGAGCGCCGCCCGTAAGGCCCTCGTCGGACTCCGGCAGATTCGACGGCAAGGGCGGATAGGGCTGCGAGGCGCAGCCCGTCAGCAGCACAATCCCTAGCAAGGCCAAAAGAGCAAGGTAAGGCATCTGACGGTGGGGCATCGGAGTTATCTCGCGCAAGCCTGATCTGCAAGCACGAAGGTCTTGGGCGATGAGTGTCAGCATTGATTGACTATTATCAAACCGATTTGGTGCGGTTTTTCGATAATAACCCCATGCAGATGCCTGTCCAACATCCCAGCGAGCCGGCCAAAGCGCACAAGCGAGCGCGGCTGCGTCCAGCCAACCATGGCCGCCGCATCCTTCGCGAGAAGCGTACCATTAGGGCCATGCTCAGCATCTACTGCCAGGCCCACCACGCGGGCCAAGGCGCGACAAGTCAGCGCTGTGAGGAATGCGACCAGCTGCTGCACTATGCCCATCAACGCCTCGACAATTGCGTGTTCGGCGAGTTGAAGCAACCCTGCAATCAGTGCAGCCTGCACTGCTACAGCAAAAGCCTGCGTCCACGGCTCATCGAGGTGATGCGCTACGCGGAGCCACGCATGGCCCTGCGCTATCCGCTGTTAGGCATCCTGCATCTGCTCGACAAACTGCGCGCCCGCTGACCGATCAGCCGATCGGCGATACCCCAAACAAGGTCTTGTGCGCCCAGAGCAAGAAGAACAGATAGAGCGCCAGCCCTGCGCCGAGCGCAATCCAATCGTTGAATCGGCCGGCGGGCGCTCCCGGTGCTGGAACCGGGGCGCGGCGCTTCAGGGAGATGCGATCCGCGACCGCCCACGCCAAAAAGCCGCCAAACAGCAGCAGGTCAGCCAAGGTGCCGTTTGCGAGAAGATGGGCCAAGGCCCAGATCTTGGTGGCCAGCAACATCGGATGTTTGCTCGTCTGCTGGATTCGCCCGGGCAGGTAGGCCGCCAACAACAGTACAAAGACAGGCACCATCAGCAACAGCGTGATGTGGCGCGTCCAGATCGGCGGTTGGTAGAAGACGACGGGATCAACCGCCAAGCGCGCCTGAGCGTAGCCGATCACAATGAGATAGAGGCCCAGCAGCGCGATCAGCCCGTAGATCGCCTTCCAGGCAACCGGGCCAAGCCGAGCCGCCATCTGATCGCGCCAATTAGCATCGATGATCGATACCGAATGCACGCCGAGAAACAGGATCAGTCCAAGAATCAACCAGAGCATAACTTGAGATCTCGCATCATTTCGAAGAGAGGCGCTCCAAGGCGCAAGGAACCTGAGAGCCGGAGTCAGTGCTAGAGTACCCTATTGAGGCCAATCACCCTGCCGACGCCCGCCGCGACCGATGCAAGGCGATAAACAGGAACCGCCGACCCATGACCGAGACTCCGATCACCTTGAATGAGCTAGACCAACTCCCGGAAGGGCTGCTCGAGCTCAACAGCGCCGAACTGATCTCAACGCTCGACGGACCGACGCTGATCCATCTTGACGGTGAGCGCAAGCCGTCCTTGTTCGTGTCAGTGCTGATGCACGGCAATGAGCCGGTCGGTTGGGACGCCGTGCGTCTGTGGCTTGGTCAATGTCTCGAGCGCCATGGCGAGCTGCGTCTTCCACGCGCCATGAGCCTGTTTATCGGCAATGTGCGCGCGGCGGCAGCGAATGCACGACATTTGCCCGATCAGCCGGATTTCAACCGGGTCTGGCCCGGCACTGACGAGCCTGCATCCGCCACCCGACAGCTCATGGCCGAGGTGGTCGCGCGGATGGCGCAGCGGGGCGTCTTCGCTAGCATCGACCTGCACAACAACACGGGGACCAATCCGCACTACGCCTGCGTCAACCGCATCGACAACCGCTACCTGCACCTGGCTCGATTGTTCTCGCGCACGGTGGTCTATTTCGTGCGGCCAACCGGCGTTCAATCACAGGCCATGGCTCAACTCTGCCCTGCGGTCACGCTGGAATGCGGGCGGGTCGGTGAACGACACGGGGTCGAGCACGCGAGAGCCTTTATCGATGCCTGCCTCCATCTATCAGAGCTGCCTGAGCATGCGCTACCGGCACAGGATATCGACCTCTTTCACACCGTCGCCCGGGTGACCATCCCAGAGCAGATTCGCTTCGGCTTTCCGCCGCATGAGGCCCAGTTGGTTCTTTCCCCGGAGCTCGAGCGATTCAACTTCCGCGAGCTTCCTGCCGGAACCGCCTTTGCACGGGTGCGCGAAGGTGGTCACCTCGAGGTGCGCGATGAGCATGGCCGCCTTGTCACCGACCACTACTTCGGCATCGAGGAAGGCGAGCTAAAACTGCGCGAGCCGGTAACACCTTCGATGCTGACGGCCGATGCAACCGTGATTCGCCAGGACTGCCTGTGCTACCTGATGGAACGCTACGACCAGCACCTGCCGGCGCGGCACTGACCTCGTCCTATTCGGCCACCACCGCCACCGGGCCATCAAGGTACTGCTCGCTGCCATGGCGGAGAAAGGCCGCCGCCCGATAGAGTCCGACCAGCGTCTTGGCATCTGTGATGGTGCCATTGAGACACCATTCGAGCACCTGATCGAGCGCGGCCCAATGCACCTCGATCACCTCATCAGCCCCATGCCCGAGATCGACCTCGCTCAAGCCACGGGCCAAGAAGAGATGGATGACCTCGGCAAACACGCCCGGTGAGCTATGCAGGTGGCCGAGCGAATCCCAGGTCGCCGCGACCAGCCCAGCCTCCTCGGCAAGCTCGCGCTCGGCAGTGACCGCTGGGCCTTCGCCGGGATCGAGCTTGCCAGCGGGCAGCTCCCACAGCCAGCCCCCGGCAACATGGCGATACTGTCGCAGCAGACAGACGCGGCGGCGATCGTCGATCGCGACCGCGGCCGCTCCGCCAGGGTGGCGGATGACTTCAAGATCGACACGACGACCGTTCGGTAGGCGCACTCGCTCAATGCCTACGTCGATAATCTTGCCCTGAAACATCCGGCGTCGGGTGACCTCAGCCGTGTCATCGATCGGTGCATCAACGCTCAATATCTGAACCTAGAAGCAGAACAACCAAGCCTACAGAATATTACCAGGAGCCCCATGAGGCAAAGGCCGAAGGCAAAAGCCGGCAATCCAGCGACCAAACGACAATGCCGGGCCACAACCTATCAGCAAGACCGGCGGCCACGGTAACGCTACTGTCATCGCATGGACATAGAATGCGCCGCATCAAACCGGATTGAACGTCACGGGACACTGCTTATGCCAACCGTCATGATCGTCGATGACGAACCCGATATCCGAGAAGTGATGCGTTTTGCGCTTGAGGAGGCTGGCTTCCGGGTGCTTGAGGCCGGCCATGCCGATGATGCGCGCAAGCTGCTCACCGAAGGGCCTGGCCTGGTGCTGCTTGATTGGATGCTGCCTGGACGTTCCGGGCTCGAGCTCGCCGCGCAGCTCAAACAGAGCCCAAAGTCGCGCAACATTCCGATCATTATGGTCAGCGCACGCGGGGAGGAGGAGGACCGGGTCAAGGGACTGGATACCGGCGCTGACGACTACATCACCAAGCCCTTCTCGCCGCGCGAGATGGTGGCACGGGTGAACGCGGTCTTGCGCCGCAGCAAGCCAGACGAGATCAGCGATCAAACCGAGATCGGTGGACTGATGATCGACAATATCAGCCATCGCGTCAGCGCCAATGGCATCGCTATCGAGATCGCCCCAACCGAGTATCGGCTGCTGCATTTCTTCATGACACACGCTGACCGCGCCTTCAATCGCTCGCAGCTGCTCGATCAGGTCTGGGGCGACCAGGTCTATGTCGAGGAGCGCACGGTCGACGTCCATGTCCGCCGCCTACGTAAGGCGCTCGAGAAGACCGGTCACGAGCATCTGCTGCAAACAGTTCGCGGGGTTGGTTACCGCTTTTCGGACAAGTGAAGGCCATGCGCTCATGAGAAACAGCACAGCCTTCGAGCTCGGACTGGTCATCGTTGGCGGCCTTGGTTCCGCCCTGCTCATCGGCCTTGGCCTCGGCTGGGCCGAGTCACTGCTGATCGGGCTCTGTGTGCTGCTCGCCAGGCATGCCTGGAACCTGTTTCGATTGGCGCGTCTGATTCGACGTCAACATCGCCTCGTGCCACCTTTCCCTAGCGGAATCTGGGGCGACATCTATCGCGCCATCGGCCAATACCAGCAGCGTGGCCGCAAAGGGCGTAAGCGCCAGCTCCGCTTCTTTCGCCGCTTTCGCGAAGCAGCCAACTCCGTACCTGACGCCTTAGTGGTCTTGGACAAGAGCCGCCGCATCGAATGGGCTAATCCGGCCGCGCAGGTGCTCATGGACGTGCATTGGCCGCCTGACGACGGCAAACAGCTGTCCGAGGTCTTCGACCATCCGGAACTCGCCAGCTACATCGTCGCTGGCGAGTACGCCCGGCCACTCGAAGTCGCGCCCACCCATAACCGCTCCATCATGCTCAGCATCCGCGTCGCGCCCTTCGGCGAGCGCAAGAAACAGCGTTTGGTGGTCGGCCGCGATATCACCAAGGTGTTCCATCTGAATCTGATCCGGCGCGACTTCGTCGCTAATGCCTCGCATGAGCTGCGCACGCCACTGACCGTGATCACCGGTTTCTTGGAGACCCTAGCCGATTCCGCCCAGACGCCAGCGGGCCATCGCCGGCCACTCAATCGGATGCAACACCAGGCCGAGCGCATGCGCAGCATCATCGAAGACCTGCTGACCCTCTCGCGGTTAGAGATGGACGAGCAGGCTGTCGAGGTTGGCCCGGTGGATGTGCCCTGCGAGCTGGAGCAGATCGTTGCCGATGCCTCCGCACTCAGCAGTGGTCGGCACCAGTTCCAGATCGAGATCGATAGCGACCTGATGTTGATCGGAAAGGACTCGGAGCTGCGCAGCGCGTTCTCCAACATCCTGTTCAATGCCGTCAAGCACACACCGCCGGGCAGCCAGATCCAGCTGAGCTGGGCGCAAACGGCGAGCGGGCCGGTGTTCCGGGTCACCGACAACGGCCCCGGCATCGCGCCAAAGCACATCCCAAGGCTCACCGAGCGCTTCTACCGGGTGGACAAGGCACGCTCACGGGAGTCGGGCGGCACCGGACTCGGGCTCGCCATCGTGAAGCACGTCCTGAGCCGGCATGAAGCAAGGCTCGCGGTTGCCAGTGAACCTGGCCAGGGCACCAGCTTCAGTTGCCATTTTCCGCCAGCGAGCACACTGAGTGCAATCCAGCTTGAACGTCAGCGCCAGCAAGCGCACCAGACCAGCAGCCTTGCCGCGACCCAGCCTTCGGTTTGAGCACACCTTCCGTTTGAGCCCGGTTGAGCCTGGGACGCTATCTGACGTCCGCCGGGCGCTGCTCCGGGGTCAGGGTCTTGATGGACAGCGCATGCAGCTCGCCAGAGGCGATCTGCGCCTTCACCGTATCCATCACCAGCCGCTGCTTCTTGATTGGGGTCAGACCAACAAAGGCATCGCTGACGACGATCGCCTCGAAATGACTCCCGTCGCCCCTGACCTCGACCTCCGCCCCCGGGAGGCCACTGCGGATCAATTGAGCTACTGCTTCGATTTCCATGGTCTTGACTACTCGCTTGTCGATGGGCCATCAGGGCCCAGTACTAAGGGTGTCGGCTATGTTGGGCTGCAAACGCCATCGCCCAAGAGCCGATCAGCCCTTGCGTCCATGACCCCAAGCGTCCATGAGCCAAGCCGAATCAGCCTTCGAGGCTTTCCATACGGATACGCACCACCTCACCCGAGGTCCCGTCGTAGGTCTCGATCCTTGCGATGGCGCGGTTCATCGCCGCCTCTTCGATGCGATGGGTGAGCAGGATCAGGGGCACCTTGATCTCGCCTTCAGCCGGCTCTTTCTGCTTGATTGCTTCGATACTGATGCCCTCCTCGCTCAAGATGCCAGCGATGGCAGCCATGACGCCGGGCCGATCCAGCGCGGTGATGCGGAGGTAATAGGCGGTCTCGACCGCCTCGATCGGCAGCACTGGGGTATCCGCCAGCTCATCGGGCTGGAAGGCCAGGTGTGGCACCCGATTGGTTGGATCAGTGGTCAGCGCTCGGACGAGGTCGACCACATCAGCCACCACTGCCGAGGCAGTCGGCAGCGCGCCGGCGCCGGCGCCATAGTACAGCGTCGGCCCCACCGCATCGCCCTTGACCAGTACCGCGTTCATCACCCCATCGACGTTCGCGATCAGTCGCCGGTGCGGGATCAGCGTCGGATGCACGCGCATCTCGATACCCGCCGTGGTGCGACGGGTGATCCCGAGATGCTTGATGCGATAGCCGAGCTCAGCGGCAAAGGCGACATCCTGCGGCTCGATCTTTGCGATACCCTCGGTAAAGGTCTTGTCGAACTGCAGCGGGATACCGAAGGCCAGTGAGCTCAGGATGGTCAGTTTGTGCGCCGCGTCGATGCCTTCGATATCAAAGGTCGGGTCCGCCTCCGCGTAACCGAGCCGCTGCGCCTCGGCCAGCACATCGGCGAACTCGCGGCCCTTATCGCGCATCTCGGTAAGAATGAAGTTGCCGGTACCGTTGATGATGCCGGCAATCCACTCGATCCGGTTCGCGGCCAAGCCCTCGCGGACGGCCTTGATGATCGGGATCCCACCGGCGACGGCGGCCTCGAACGCGACCATAACGCCCTGCGTCTGAGCTGCGGCGAAGATCTCATTCCCGTGCGTGGCGATCAGCGCCTTGTTGGCGGTAACCACATGCTTGCCGTTGTCGATCGCCTTCAGCACCAACTCGCGCGCGGGCGAATAGCCACCGATCAGCTCGATGACGATATCGACATCGGGATCATCGACCACCGCGAAGGCATCATCACTGATGCGCTCGATCTGCCCCAAACCCTTGATTCGCTCTGGATCGTACTGACGCGCGGCGGCATGGGTGATCCGAATCGCACGCCCGGCGCGGCGCGCAATCTCGTGGGCATTCCGCGTCAGCACGGTAACCGTGCCACCGCCAACGGTGCCCAATCCCAGCAGACCGATCTTGACCGGTTCCATAGGCTCTCCTCAGTGCTCTACGCTGAACGCGGCAATACCGCCGCGCATGATGGCTTTACCCTCAACCAGTACGGGCATCCTCGCGAAACATCTGCTTGATGCCACGCACCGCCTGACGGGTACGATGTTCGTTCTCGATCAGACTAAAGCGCACATGGTCATCGCCATAGTCGCCAAAACCAATGCCAGGCGAGACCGCAACCTTGGCATCACGCAGCAGCTTCTTCGAGAATTCCAGCGAGCCCATCTCCCGGTAAGGCTCGGGGATGCGCGCCCAAACGAACATCGTCGCCTTCGGGCGATCGACCGGCCAACCGGCCTCATTGAGCCCATCACAGAGGCAATCGCGGCGGCCCTGGTACATATCCCGGATCTCGGCCACGCAGTCTTGCGAGGACTCTAAGGCATGAATGGCCGCGACCTGGATCGGCGTGAAGGTGCCGTAGTCTAAATAAGACTTGATCCGCGCCAAGGCGGCGATCAGCTGCGGATTGCCGCACATAAAGCCAATGCGCCAGCCCGGCATGTTGTAGCTCTTGGACATCGAAAAGAACTCGACCGCGATATCTTTGGCCCCAGGCACCTGCAGGATCGAGGGGGCCTTGTAGCCGTCGAAGACGATGTCGGCATAGGCGATGTCGTGCAGCACCCAGATACCATGCTCGCGGGCGATCTCGACCACCTGCTCAAAGAAAGGGAGCTCTACGCACTGAGTAGTTGGGTTGCCGGGGAAGTTGAGCACCAGCATCTTCGGTCGCGGCCAGGAGTCGAGAATGGCACGGCGCAGCTCGTCGAAGAAATCGACCTCGGGGGTCAACTGGACATGGCGCACATCGGCGCCCGCGATGATGAAGCCGTAAGGATGGATTGGATAGGCCGGGTTCGGCACCAATACAGTGTCACCAGCGCCCATGGTCGCCAGCGCCAGATGCGCCAGGCCCTCTTTAGAGCCGATGGTGACAATCGCCTCGCTGTCCGGGTCCAGTTCGACATCAAAGCGATCCAGATACCAGCGCGAGATCGCGCGGCGCAGCCGCGGGATGCCACGCGAGACCGAGTAGCGATGGGTGTCGCGTCGCTGCGAGGCCTCAACCAGCTTGTCGACGATGTGCCGCGGCGTCGGCTGATCTGGATTGCCCATGCCGAAGTCGATGATGTCCTCACCTCGTGCTCGGGCCGCAGCCTTCAACTCGTTGACGATATTGAAGACGTAGGGGGGAAGCCGCTCGATGCGGCGGAAACTCGGCTGCGGGGCGACCACGGGAACCTCGATGGCATAGTGAGGGTTAATCGAGAGAGTGTACCGCCGACCCGCTTGGATCAAAAGCGGATGGCGTGCAACCTCCTTGTGCCTTGACCTGTTCCGAGGGCGGAGTGGACCCATCTTCAGGGTTTGATGGACCTGCAAGCGATGGACCTGCAAGGCCCGTCTTGAGTTGATCGCGCTCAACCTTAGGTTAGCGCGAGTTTAACGAGTAAAATACTCAGAGATAAAGTGAGCGTTCGGTGCCAAGCCAGGCCCGAGGGCCCCATCCGGAGTCAGCATGGCGTTACGCATCAAGAGTCACTGGTGGAACGACGAGCAACAACGCTCGCTCAGCGAGATCGGCGGGGCTCTCGCCTTTATCGGCTGGCGCATCGCGGTCGACAAGGCCATCTCATTACACTGCGAGCGCTTCGTCTATCGCGACGACGCCCAGCGCCTTGAGGTGATCCAGGAATATCTCGTCTTCCTGATCCAGATTGCCGACCGCCTCAGCCACGATCTCCTCGACGACGCACAACGCCGAGACCTAATCACGGCCTTCGCGAAAAAGCTCGTCGAGCATGTGCAAGATAACAGCCAGGATCTGCTCGGTCCCGGCGACTATGGCTCGCCCTTCCTGAGCCGACTCAACGCGCGCTCTGAGGAGTACGCCGAGTTCCAGCTCGACGACGAGGGACCGACCTACCCCTTCCTGCGCCACCTCGGCTTCGAGATCCAACAACTGATGGGGCGCGAGGAGGAAAATCGCTGGATCATCGATCAGGTGATGGACAAGGACGGCTGGGATGCCTACAAGCGTTTCGCCAAGGCCTTTCGCGACCTGTTCGAATAATCGGCACCGGCTCGCGGCTGATTCGCCCTCGGGCATTTACGCTTATCGCGAGGGCGGCAGATGGCCTTCGCTTGCTCTACAAAGGCAGCAAACCATCATGGTCCTGGATTTCGCTCAGCTCTGCGACCTCATCGAGATCACACCATCAACAGCTCCATCTCAGCCAGCCCGAGTCAGCACCGACGCATCTGCACAGGCATCCACAACTGCAGCCATACAGGCAACCGCAGCCGCACCGGCAACCGAGGCAAGACCCCGCCAGGCCAGGCGTGCCGAGTTTACCGGGGTCAACACCCTCGCCCTCGCCGGGCCCACCGAGCTCTGTTTCGCCGAGCACGCGGATCAGGCCGAAGCGGTCAGCAGCAGCCATGCCGGTGCCGTCATCGTTCCGCCTGACTTCCCGGCCGTCGAAGGCCCCGAACTGCTGCGAACCGAGCGGCCCCGGGAGCGTTTCTTCCGTGTCGCCGAGCAGTTTGTTCCGCGACCTAGCACCCCGAGCATCCACCCCAGCGCCGTCATCGAGGCGAGTGCCAAGCTCGCCGATGGGGTCTCGGTCGGCCCCAATGCCGTGGTCGGCGCCGATGTCTGCATCGGCCCCCGCTCGGTGATCGGCGCCGGCAGCGTGATTGAGCGCAACGTCCGCATTGGCGCCGACTGTCTTCTCGAGGCCAATGTCAGCATCCAGCGCGACTGCAGGGTTGGCGACCGCTGTATTCTGCACTCAGGCGTGGTGATCGGCGGCGAGGGTTTCGGCTTTGTCTGGGACGGCAGCGCCCATCGCAAGGTGCCACAACTCGGGCGCGTCGTCCTTGAAGAGGATGTCGACATCGGCTGCAACAGCTGCGTGGATCGCGCCACGCTCGGCGAGACCCGCATCCGCCGGGGTACCAAGATCGACAATCTGGTTCAAATTGCCCACAACACCGACATCGGCGCCCATGTCATCCTGGTCAGCCAATCTGGTGTCGCCGGCAGCAGCCGCCTCGGCACTGGCACTGTCGTCGCCGGCCAGGTTGCCATCTCTGATCATCTTGAGATCGGCGCTGGCGCCCGCATCGGCGGGCAAGCAGGCGTCACCAAAGACGTCGCTGCCGGGGCCAGCGTCTTCGGCACCCCAGCCCGACCGATGAAGCAGACCCTGCGAGAGCTTGCCGCCCTCGCGCAACTCCCTGCGCTGATCAAGGCCCTCAAGGGCTGGCGCGCCGAGCTGACCGAGCTGAAACAGCGGATATCCGAGCTGGAGAAGGCTGAGCGCAAACCCTGACCATAAAAAAACCCCGCCAGGGGCGGGGGAACACGACAAGGAGTCAGAGAGCCTGATTGAAGCTCCCCAGACTTCGAGAGTCGCTCGAACACAAAGTTCGCGCCCGAGGCAGGATCAACACCAGATGAAAATTAGGGGATTCCCCCTCCGCGCCAACACTCGAACTCGACATCTAGGCTTACATCTAGATGTAAATTTAGATATAAATCGAGATATAAATCTAGATGTGAAAGCGCCAACTTTGTGCTATCGTCAAACCGTTAATGGAGAGGTCTCAACGCGCCGCCGCACCACCCCTTCCGCGGTATCGGCCCGAAAAGGATTCATCCGTAGATGACACCTCAGCTACCGCTCTTCGCACATGCCAGTAACGGCCGTTGAACCGGCGCTGCTGGACGCAGCAAGAAACGCTCGAGGACCCAAGGCCACTCCAGAATCAATCCGGTGTCTTGGTGCTGAGCGCGCTAAACGCCCAACCTCGCGCCCTGAATTCCATCATCCTCCGTGATGAGTCGTTCCGTTTTATCGATGTTCCCCTAGGAGCCCAAGCCCAACCGCTGAGCGATCCCTTCGCCAGAACAGGGCTAGGCGACCACTGCGACGTCTCGCGGCAGCGAGCCAACGCACCCTGGTCCCATGCAATGAGGTAGTGAATGAGCGTTAGAATTTCTGGAGACTTTCTTGCGTTGGACAATCGCATCAAACGCCTGATCAATCAGCAGGCACAGGCGATTCAAGCCAGCTTCCCTGGCCGCGACTACGAGATCGGGGCACGTATCGCCGAAGAGTTCGACCAGCTCAACGGTCACCGAGTCCGCTTCGAGCTGGTCGTCACCTCGCCCGAACGGCAGCAAATCATTGTCCGTGAGGCCCAAAAGAAGGCCGAGGAATCGATCAAGTCCGCATTCTCGAGCCTGAAGTCGAAGTTACGCCGACTCGGCGCGCGCCGACCTCAGCAGGCAGCCTCCCCCCCGGCCTCACTGCCCGCCGCAAGCACCTAAGGCCGCCCGCTGCCAGAGCCGCCGCCGCCGAGGTGCTGTTTGTCACCGACTGAAACACACCCCAGTTTGTGTTTGGGCAGCGTCTACCTGCCTCATTCCCAACCACTCCTATCCTAACCACTCTTGCAGGAGACCCAGGATGAAGATTGGAATCATCGGCGGCACCGGCTTCGTCGGCAGCTACATCATCGATGCCTTGTTGCAGGCAGACCATGAGCTGCGCGTGTTGACTCGGCCTGGCAGCGAGCACAAGCTCAATGCACAGCCCAACTGTACGGCGGTGCCCGGCGATGTCGCCAACGAGGCCGACATTCGCGACTGCCTGAGCGGCACCGAGGCCGTGATCTATTTGATTGGCATCTTGCGTGAGCTGCCGCAGCAAGGCATCACCTTTGACGCCATGCAGCGACGCGGCGCCGAACGCAGCATCGCGGTGGCCGAGGAGCTTGGGGTCCAGCGTTTCTTATTGATGAGCGCGAATGGCATTGATGCTGCTCAGCCAGAGGATCAGACCCCTTATCAGACCACGAAGCTGGCCGCCGAAGACCGACTCAAGCAGTCAACCCTGCGGTGGACCATCTTCCGCCCCTCGGTGATCTTCGGCCCGCCGCGGGGCCGCATGGAGTTCTGCACCCAGCTGAAGGCCGAGTTGATCGATAGCCCAGTGCCTGCGCCACTATTCTTCGCCGGCCTCTCTCTGCTCGACGCAGGCGGCTTCCGACTCGCCCCGGTGCATGTCGAAGATGTTGCCAACGCCTTCGCCACCGCCCTGACACGCGAAGACACCATCGGTCAGACCTATGCACTCTGCGGACCCGACAGCCCAAGCTGGAAGGAGATTCTGAAAGCCTTGGCGACCGCCAGCGGTAAGTCGAAGCTGATGTTGCCAGCGCCTGCGCTGGTGCTCGAGCCGGTCGCCGCCCTGCTTGGCCGTTTCAGCTGGTTCCCGGTCACCCGCGATCAGCTTCGCATGTTGCTGGCCGGGAATACCTGCAGCGACGATGGGCTAGCGCGACTTGGAATCGCCGGACGCGCATTCGACCAGAACAGTCTGAGCTATCTGGCCAGCCCATAGCGATGCGCTCTTCAGACGCGCTCGGTGGCGGGACGATGCTGGTCTGGACGAAGCTTCGGCGTGAAGTAGACATCAGCATCGTCCAGGTCGACATCCCGGCCTTCGCCATCGACTAAAGGCTGATCATAATCCTTCCATCCCCGGACACCGCTCTGTAGCGAGACGACATTGCTGTAACCGAGCACCTGCATCGAATGCGCTGCGAGGATGCTGCGATTGCCAGAGCGGCAGACGACGACGATCTCACGGTCGCGAGCGCGCACCAGCTCCGGCTCGGTCTCTTCGTAATCCCACTCGCAAGCCGACTCCAGGATGCCGCGCGGCACGTTCATCGAGCCGGCGATGTGCATGGCGTTGAACTCGTTCGGCTCACGCACGTCCAGGATCAGCAGATCAGGGTTGGCCTGAAGCCGCTCTTCGAGGTCCCAAGGCATGATCTCGCGGACATCGGTCAGGCAGTTGCTGACCAGTTCGAGAAAATTCTTCATTGATCCTATAAACCTAAAAAGATCATTTCAACCGCAGATGAGGCAGATGCGCGCAGACTGAATGTTAAAAACAAGGCCCTAGCGGATTAGGTTGATTTCCGGTCGCAGAGCCCCTGCTCGACCGCGAGCACGGCGGCCTCGACACGCGAGCGCATCTTGAGCTTGCGCAGGATGGACTTCACATGCAATTTCACGGTGCCCTCGGAGATCCCCAACTCGTTGCCGATCACCTTGTTGCTCTGCCCCCCCGCCAGATGGCACAGGATCTCCATCTCGCGCGGCGTCAGGTCCGAGAAGGTGACGGCTGGCTCCTGCACAACCGACTCCTGCCGCACCGCACGCGCCAAAGCCCCGGTGAGTTCGGGTGCGACGATGGTCTGTCCAGCAATGATCCCCCGCAAGGCGGCCACGAGCTCGTCCGGCTCCATATCCTTGAGCAGATAGCCATTGACGCCGGCCTGTAGGGCATTGACGACATCGCGCTCATCCGTGCTGGTGGTCAGCATCGCGACTCGGCGCTCGATCCCTTCTCGCTGCATCTTGCGCACCAGATCGATCCCATTCTCACCCGGCATCCGCAGGTCCATCAGCACCACATCCGGCGCGCAATCTCGGGCCAGCCGCAGCCCGACATCGCTATCGCCAACGGCATCGATCACCTCGATCCCGCGTCGCTCCAGCAGCTCGAGCAGGCCGATGCGAAACAAGGCATGGTCATCGATCAGCAAGACGCGCATGAGCTGACCTACGCGGTCGCGGCGCCGCGCGCAGTAGGATTGAACACCAACTCGATGCGAGTCCCCTCGCCCGGCTCACTCTCGATCGTCAGCGCTGCGCCGATGCGCCGTGCACGTTCCTCTAGGATCGACAGCCCGATATGCTCACCTGGATGACCACTGCGCCTTGGGGTGCTGAAGCCGATACCATCATCCTCGATCAGTAACACATACTCGCCGGTTTGCTCGCGGGTCAGCAGCACACGCACCGTTTGCGCCTGCGCATGTTTACGCACATTGGTCAGCGTTTCCTGGACAATCCGCATGATCTGCAACTCCTCGGCGGCCGAGAGATCGAAGGGTCGGCAGCCCATCTGAAAGGCAGCATGGATACCGGTCCGCTGGCCAAAACGACGCGTGATGTCTTGCAGCGTTGGAATCAGCCCGCGCCGATCCAAGGGTGCGCGAAAGCTCCCAAGCAACTCGCGGAGCTCACCATGGGCCTCATCGATGCCGTTACGAATCCGCGATAGGTCCACCCGCGCCTCGTCTGGGATCGCATGCCCCTCTAGCGCATCCGCCAGCATCCGTACCTGCAAGCGCAGGCTGGCTAAGGTCTGCGCCAAGGAATCATGCAGCTCATGGGCAAGCGAGCTGCGCTCCTCCAAGATCGACAGGCGCTGTGCCTCATGGTCGGAGCGGTACTTGGCGATCGCTACACCGATATGTTGACCGATGGTCGCGAGCAGATCGAGAATGTCTTCCCGCCGACTAATCCCCGAGCGCTCGATGAAGATCGAGTAGGCGCCGAGCAGCTCATCGTGGTGCTTGAGCGGGACCGTGACCACCTCCAGCTCGTCGCTCTCGAACATCCGCCGACCATAGACCCGCGAGCAGTAGCGCAGATCATTGTCGCAGACGATCTCGCCTGGGCAGAGCACCGTGCCGCAGAGACAGAGGTCGACCGGCGCCATATCCTGCTCGCGCACCAAGTCATCATCCAGACCAATCGAGCCGACCAGACGCGGACTACCATCAGCCGCAACCAGCCGCGCCGTGGCGGCGCGGCCGTTGACCATCTCTTTGAGTGTGCGCAGAAAGCGCAGCAGTAGCGCGTCCAGACTCTCGGCGCCGGCGATCTCAGCGGCGACATCGTAGAGGATCTTCAGGGATGCGGTCTTCTGCGCCAGCCGCATGGTCTGGCGTGCGACGCGCGTGTCCATGTCTTCATAAAGCTCGGTCAGCTCCGCGTTCAAGGCGCCGATATCGCGCGCCATGCTATCCAGCACACCCACGTTTGACAGTGAGCGGCTCGCGCCGGGCTCGCCCTGACAGACCCGGGCCACTGCATCCTCAAGGCTGACCAAGGGCATCAGCAGCTGGCTCTTCAGCCGCACCGCGGCGAAGACGGCGGCGAGGAGCCCAGCCAACAGGAAGCCCAGACAGAGCCATTTTGGCCAAGCCTGTCCTGGCAGGGCAAGATTGACCAGCAACAAGCTCAATGCTCCCAGCAACGCAATGGCCACCATCGCCAGCGGCCAGGCGAGCCGCGCCGAGAGCAGGATCTGGACAGGATTCCGCCCCTTACCAGGGCTGCCCTGCGGAACCCCACCCTGATGCGGCGCATCCGTCGAAACAGGCCAACGGCCTTCCAAGCGCCTTCGCGCATCAAACATCATCGACACCAGAGGCAGCCTCGCGCTCACGTTGCTGCAGCTCCCACATCGCCGCATAGGTGCCTCCCTGAGACAACAGACTGCGGTGCGCACCTTGCTCAATGACACGGCCCTGATCCATCACCAAGATGCGATCCGCATCGACCACGGTCGAGAGCCGATGCGCGATCACCAGCGTGGTGTGATCCTCCGACACCTCGGCCAGCGTCTGCTGGATCGCCTGCTCGGTGCGGCTATCCAGTGACGAGGTAGCCTCATCGAAGATCAGGATACGCGGTCGTTTGAGGATCGCCCGGGCGATGGCGACTCGCTGCTTCTCACCGCCGGAGAGCTTGAGGCCGCGCTCGCCAACGACGGTCTCCCACCCCTCGGGCAGGCTGGCGATGAAATCAGCGATATGCGCCAGCTCGGCCGCGCGCTGGATCTCGGCCTCGGTCGCGTCCGTTCGACCATAGGCGAGGTTGTAGCGGAGGCTGTCGTTGAACAAGACCGTGTCCTGCGGCACCACGCCGATCGCCGCGCGCAGGCTGTCTTGATGAACGCCGCGGATATCCTGATCATCGATCAAGATCCGCCCCTGCTGCGGGTCATAGAAGCGAAACAGCAGTCGCGCCAAGGTCGATTTGCCAGCGCCGCTGTGGCCAACGACGGCCACCTTTTCGCCAGGATCGATATGGACATCGACCTGGTGCAAGATGGCGCGCTCCGGTTGGTAATGGAAGCTGACGCCCTCAAAGCGCACCGCGCCCTTGTTCAGCACCAGCGCCGGCGCCCCTGGCGCGTCGGTGATCTCAGGCGTGCGTTCCAGCAGCTTGAACACTAGATCCATATCGGCGAGTGCGTACTTGATCTGCCGATAGACGATGCCGAGAAAGCCGAGCGGGATAAACAACTGCAGCATAAAGGCGTTGACCAGCACCAGATCGCCGATGCTCATGCTGCCGTTGACCACGCCCTGAGCGGCATAGACCATGATCAGCGTGACGCCAATCGCGATGATGCTGCCCTGACCGAAGTTGAGCAGCGACATCGAGGACTGGCTCTTGACCGCGACGTCCTCCCACTGCGCCAGGGTGTTATCGTAGCGATCGAGCTCGAGGCGCTCGTTGCCGAAATACTTCACCGTCTCGTAGTTGAGCAGGCTATCGAAGGCCTGGGTATTGGCGCGCGAATCCAGCACATTCATCTGCCGTCGATAGTCCATGCGCCACTCGGTGATCGCAAAAGTGAAGCCAATGTAGACCAACACCGTGCCAAAGGTGACCAGGGCAAAGATCAGCTGGTACTTGGTCAGCAGCACCGCGGCGACCAAGGTGAACTCGACCAGCACCGGGATGACGCTGAACACCAAATAATTGAGAATCGTCGCAATCGAACGCGTGCCACGTTCCAGATCCCGACTCAAGGCCCCGCTCTGGCGGCCAAGGTGATAGCTGAGCGAGAGTTGGTGCAGATGGGTGAGGACCCGGGTGGAGAGCCGGCGCATGGCGCGAAAGCGCACCCGCGCAAATACCACATCGCGCAACTCGTTGAACAGCGAACTGCTCAACTTAAGCGCGCCATAAGCCATCAGCAGCCCGATGGGCAGCACCAGCACCTGCTCTCTCGCCTGCTCGAAGGCATCGACGATCTGCTTGAGCAGGATCGGCACCCCGACATTAGCAAACTTGGCCAAGACCAGACAGCCAAGCGCGATCAGCGCGCGACCACGGAACTCGGCCAAATAGGGCAAGATGCCGCGGAGATTCTGGCGATCGCGTCGGTCTGAGTGGACGCGTTCGGTGGCTGCATGGATTCGAATCATGGGCGATGCGGCTCGGGCGAGAGAAGAAAGCCGACCAAGCCGGTAAGGCCAGGTTCGGTTGGAAGGTTTGGTCGCAAGCCAATGGAATCTATAAAACCGCAGATGGCACAGATTAAAATAGGATAAAACAAGGCTCTAGCAGGTTTAGCAAGGCCGTCTAGCAGCTGAGGCCGTGATGCGTTGCGGCGTATTGAAATCTCTGCGTGAATCTGCGTAATCTGCGGTTCAGATGCGCTTTTTAGGATCAACCCTTAGCCGGCTGCGCGAGCGCAGCCGGCTGCTTGCAACACGAGATGAGGTCTCATGATGTCAGAACCCATGCTGGAAGGCACCGGCTGCAGTATGCACGAGCCTTATGCCCTGCAGGTGCTCGGGCCGGACATGGAACCGGAGTTTCCAGATCGATGCGTGGTGATCGTCGAGCCAACCGAGCAGTGCCGCAGCGGCATGTATGTCTTCGCCGAGGTCGAAGGCGTGCGTTGGTTTCGCCAGTATCGACGCGATGATCAGGGGCGTGAATGGCTGATCGCACTGAACAGGCACTTCCCTGAGATCGAGCTCAGTGGCCTGGAATGGAAAGTGCTCGGCATCATCATTCAGCGCAACATCCGCCGCCAGATCAAGCACTACGAGTATCGTGACGCCGGCCAGGTCGCGACATCCACCGCGGCGCCCATCAACGCCGTTGACATCACCCTTGAAGGCGCATAAACACCGATCCAGCCGCGGCATAGGCTGCCTAGCAGTGTCTGGATCGCAATCGGCGGTGCCGATCGCGCGGTTGCTGTGGATGCTAGTCGCGCTGACCACAGTGCTGATCGGCTGCAGCGAGGCCCCCAGTGGATCGACGGCCAGTCGCAGCAGGGCGCCGGCGTCCAAGCCGACCGATGCAACCACAACAACCTCCGCGCCGACAGCCGACGCCGCGACCACAGCACAGCTGGTCACCGCCATCACTGCCGAACGCGCCTCGGTCTCGATGCAGCACGAGCGCCCTGGTAGTCTGCGGCTGCGTCGGTTGGTGCGGCTGCACAGTCAGGAAGAAGGCCGCATCATCGCGCTCGCGGTGTTCGAAGGCGATCCGGTCCAGCAAGGGCAAACCTTGCTGCGCCTCGAAGACGACCTGCTGCAGGCCGAGCTGAATGCAGCCCGCGCGACAGCCGATCAAAAACGGCTCGACCTGAAGCGGCTTGAGGCCTTAGCTGGACGTGGCGGCGCCTCCGACGATGAGATCGCCCAGGCCCGCACGGCGGTCGCGGTCGCCGAGGCGCAGGCCCAGGTGCTCGAGACGCGACTGGCGTTCACCAAGATCCGCGCACCCTTTGATGGTCTGCTGACCGCTCGCCTAGTCGAGCCCGGCGACTTCGTCGCCAAGAATACCCACCTACTCAGCGTCGCCGACCCCACATCACTGATCGCCGAGGTCTTGGTCTCGGAGCTGGTGTTACCACAGCTGTCAGTCGGCGACGCGGTTCAGATCCGCATCGATGCGCTGGGCGGAGACAGCTTCCCCGGCACGATCCTACGCATCCATCCAACCCTCTCCGAGAGCGGACGTCAGGCCAAGGTCGAGGTCGCCTTCGAGCAGATCCCAGAGGGCGCACGCTCCGGACAGTTCGTACGCATCAGATTCAGCAGCCGCGAGATGGCGCGTCTCATGGTCCCCTTCCGCAGCATTCGTCAAGAGCGCGCGGGCCCTTTCCTTTGGGTCATCGACGCCGACGGCAAGGCGGCGCGCCAAGCGGTCGAGACCGGCCTACGCATCACTGATCAAGTCGAGATCCTTGCCGGCCTCGAACCGGGCACCCAGGTCATCACCCGCGGCTTCCTCGGACTCGCCGCTGGCGACGCGGTGCGCATCATCGAGTGAGCATGCGGACAAATAGTCCGTATAATCCCTTTTTTTCCTGGCTTTGCTCGGGTGACTTCAGTCTGACACTGTTGTCCTTTACACTTCTTGGCAAACCGGCGACCACCCTTTTGGACGAACGGATGCCAACTGCTCCAGCCTATTTCATGTGCCGAACGGATCTGAACAGCATGGCCGCTAGCACCGAGTACGGGGCAAGCGCGTGAGTGAAGAACGCGCCAGCACCGGCTTAAACGGGCTGCTCGAGCGTCTGCCACCGTCGCTGCGCGCCAATGTGCCACTCCTGTTACTGGTGGGCGGAGCGGCCTTGGTGGCGCTGATCACGGCGTTGGTGCTCTGGACGCGTGCCCCGGATTACCGGGTCTTGTTCAGTAACCTGAGCGAGGCGGATGGCGGGCGCATCATCAGCGAGTTGGATACGCGCGGCGTGCCCTATCAGTTCAGCCAGGGCGGCCAAGCGCTGCTGGTGCCGGCGAATCAGGTACACCCTCTACGCCTGCAACTGGCGGAGCAAGGTCTGCCACGCGGTGGGAATGTCGGCTTCGAGCTGATGGACACCCAGGCGTTCGGCATCAGCCAGTTTGCCGAGCAGGTGAATTTTCAGCGCTCGCTGGAAGGCGAACTCTCGCGCTCGATCGAGTCGATGGGCGCGGTGGAAAAGGCGCGCGTGCATTTAGCCATGGCACGGCCCTCGGTGTTCGTGCGCGAGCGCGAGCCGGCCAAGGCGTCGGTGGTGCTGACGCTATTTGGTGGACGCTCGCTGAGCGAGGAGCAGGTCAGCGCGATTCGGCATCTGGTGGCAAGTAGTGTGCCGGAGCTAACAGCGGCTGAGGTCACCATTGTCGACCAGCGCGGTCAGATGCTCTCGCGGGACCCGAATCCGAACGATCTGAATGCCCAGCAATTACTGTACCGGGATGAGGTGGAGCGCTCCTATCAACAGCGCATCGAGAACATACTGGCGCCGATCTTTGGCCGCGACCGCGTCCGCGCACAGGTATCGGCGCAGATCGATTTTTCCCATCGCGAAGAGACCATGGAGCGGTTCGGGCCGAATCAGCCGCCGAATGATTCCGCAATCCGTAGCCGGCAGTCGAACGTCAGCTTTAGTGGCGATGAAGACAAGCTGGTCGGCGGAATCCCGGGCGCACTCAGCAATACCCCACCGGGTGTCGCGGCCTCGCCGATTGAGCTAGCGCCACCAGATGACCAGGATGATGGGGACGCGCAGGCGGATCAGGACGGTCCGCCGCCGGAACCGATGGAAACCAGCCTGCAGCGCGAGGACGTGATCAATTACGAGGTCGACCGCAGCGTAGCGCATCTGCGCAAGGAGCGCGGCCTCGTGGAGCGGCTGTCGGCGGCGGTGGTGGTGGACTATCGCATTCAACGCAACGACGCCGGCGAGCTGGAAACGGTTGCGCTGACGCCAGAAGAGTTGACACAGGTGGAAGGGCTGGCGCGCCGGGCCATGGGCTTCTCGGCAGAGCGTGGCGACACCATTGAAGTGGTCAACAGCGCGTTCAGCCGGCACGATGAAGTAGCGATGGAGTGGTGGCAAGACCCCGAGGTGATGCAGCTGGTGGTGGTCTTTGGCGAGCCGCTACTGTGGCTGTTTCTGCTGTTGCTGGCGTACCTGTTGCTGCTGCGGCCGTTCATCAAACACTACACCCGGCCGCCGGAGCTGGAGGCCGCGACCAGCGAGGGGGTGAATATCCAGGTGGGCGATGGTGAAGAGGGCGAGGGCGAGGACGAGGACGAGGCTGGTGTCGACGGAGATTCAACGGCTTACAAGAAGTCTGCGCGCCGCAACAAGGCGCTCGGCTATCAGGAGAAACTGGCTGATCTGCGCAACACGGCACAGACTGACCCACATATTGTCGCGCTGATTGTGCGCAACTGGTTGAAGCAATGAGTACTAACGCAGACGAAGCGAAATCGAAGGCCCTATTCGATAGCATGAGCGGCGCGCGCCGCAGCGCGATTCTGGTGTTGGCCTTGGATGACGATAGCGCAGCGGAGGTGTTCAAGCGCCTCTCACCACAGGAGGTGCAAGAGGTCAGCACGGAGATGACCAAGCTGGAACAGGTGTCCCACGCGGAAATGAACGCGGTGCTGGACGCCTTTATGCGCGAGCAAGAAGAGTACGTCGCGCTCAGTAATTCAAATGATCATATTCGCTCGCTGCTCAGCAAGGCACTGGGTGAAGAACGCGCCGCGAGCTTGCTGGAGGATATCTTCGAGAGCCGCGGTGGTTCTGGCATCGACACGCTGAACTTCATCGAGGCACCGATGGTCGCAGAACTCATCCGCGATGAGCATCCGCAGATTATCGCGACGGTATTAGTCCATCTGGAGCGGCGCCAAGCAGCGTCGGTATTGGAATTGTTCGACGAAAAGCTGCGCAACGATATTGTGCTGCGCGTTGCAACCTTCAGCGGCGTGCAGCCGGCGGCCTTGCAGGAACTCACCGAGGTACTTACCGGCATGCTTGATGGCCAGACATTGAAGCGCAGTAAGATGGGTGGCGTGCGCACGGCGGCCGAGATTCTGAATCTGATGAATAGCTCACAGGAAGAGTCGGCGATCGAAACGGTGCGCGCGCACAGCGAGGATCTGGCACAGAAGATCATCGACGAGATGTTCCTGTTCGAGAACCTCATCGAGCTGGACGATCGCAGCATCCAGCTGTTGCTGAAAGAGATCGATACCGACAGCCTGGTGGTGGCCTTGAAGGGCGCGCCGGAGAATCTGGTCGAAGCCTTCTTGCGCAACATGTCGTCGCGCGCATCGGAGATGATTCGCGAGGATATGGAGGCCCGCGGACCCATGCGCGTCTCGCAGGTGGAAGCCGAGCAAAAGGCGATTCTGCAGGTGGCGCGTCGCCTAGCGGAGAGTGGCGAGATCATCATTGGCGGTGGCGACGACACCTATGTCTGAGGCGGACGCCAAGATCAGACGCGAAGAGGATGTGCCCTGGCAGCGCTGGCAGATGACGGAACTGAGTGCGCTGCGGCAGCAGACAGCGGACAAGCGTCGGGTGGTGGCTGGTTCAGGTTCACGTTCGACAGCACGCGCTTCGGCTGGCGGCGCAGCGCAGCCTGGGCCTGCTCAGACCCAGACCCTTGGCACGGCGGCTGCTCGCCCTGATGCGTTGGGCTCAGGTGCCGCGGCGGGCGCTGGCGCTCCAGCAAAGGCCAAGGCTCAAGGCACGCCGGGCCAGCAAGGCGAATCGAAAGCGCGAGGCAAATCGGCGCAGTCGGCTGAGACGGGCAAGCCCCCGCGCCAGGCAAACGCCCAGAAGCAGGCCCTAGAGGCCGAGCGTCAACGGGCACTTGAGACCGCGCGCAAACAAGGCCATGCCCAGGGCGTCAAAGCGGGCCATGCCGAAGGTTTGAAGACCGGACATGCCGAGGGCTACGCCAAGGGCCTGGAAGAAGGCCAAGAGGCGGCGCGCCAAGCATGGGCGCAGCAGGTCGACAAGACGCTGAAGCCGGTACGGAATCTTGCGCTGCAGTTTAGCGATGCGCTGGCACTGCTGGATGAGGAGATGGCGAAGGACTTGGTTGAGCTGGCGCTAGCGACCGGCCGACAATTAGCTGGCGAGGCGTTGGATGCAACACCCACCTATGTCGTGGACTTGGTGCGAGGGCTCTTACACAGCGAACCGGCGATGCACGGCAAACCGCGGCTTTGGCTGCATCCGCAAGACCATGATCTGGTGAGCGAGTATCTGGGCCAAGAGCTGGAGGCTGCCGGCTGGGCGCTGCAACCGGATGATCAGGTGAGCCGCGGCGGCTGCCGCGTGACCAGTGCCTCGGGCGAGTTGGATGCGACCTGGGAGTCGCGCTGGCAAACGGTTCGGCAGCAGGTGCGCGGTCGTCGCTCAGCGAGCGAGCAGAGGGCAGCAGCGCAGGCGCTATTGGATGCGGCTGAGGCGGATGACGAGCCGGAGGCACGCGCTGAGGAAGCCACCGCATCGCGAGCGAACGGATGAGCCTGTCTATCGAGAACCCGCATACGCAGCGCTGGCATCAGTCGCTTCTGCGGGTCCGCGGACGCATCGAGAGCATCCCGCCATGGCGCGCCAGTGGGCGAGTGATGCGCGCCACCGGCATGGTCATCGAAACGGTAGGGCTCCAAGTTCCGCTCGGTGGCGGCTGTTTGATCGAACTCCCCTCCCCTTACGGTGATGGTGAGCAGCGCTTTGCTGAGGCGGAGGTGGTTGGCTTCGCGGACGAGAAACTATTCCTGATGCCGCTGGCAGCGATGACCGGCCTGCAACCTGGCGCCCGGGTCTTTGCGCTGGGTGAGGGCACGCGCAGCAACGCGCGCCGATTTCCGCTGGGCGAGACCTTGCTGGGACGGGTGGTGGATGGCAACGGCGAACCGCTCGATGGACTGGATGCGCTAGATGATGCGCCCCACGGGCATCTGACGGTGCCTCCACTCAACCCCCTCGCACGAGCGCCGATCGCGGAGCAGATCGATGTCGGTATTCGAGCAATCAATGCGCTGCTGAGCGTGGGCCGCGGCCAACGCATGGGCCTGTTTGCGGGCTCGGGTGTCGGCAAGTCGGTGTTGTTGGGGATGATGGCGCGCTATACGCGGGCAGATGTGATTGTGGTGGGACTGATCGGCGAGCGCGGCCGCGAGGTACAGGACTTTATCGACAATATCCTTGGCGAGCAAGGCCGGCGCCGAGCGGTGGTGGTGGCCGCGCCGGCGGACACCTCGCCGCTGCAGCGACTGCAAGGCGCGGCCTATGCGACACGGCTGGCGGAATGGTTCCGCGACCAGGGGCTGGCGGTGCTGCTGATTATGGACTCGCTAACGCGTTTCGCGATGGCGCAGCGCGAGATTGCATTAGCCGTGGGTGAGCCACCGGCAACCAAGGGGTATCCGCCCTCGGTCTTCGCGAAGCTGCCGCTCTTGGTGGAGCGCGCCGGAAATGCGGCGCGCGGCGGCGGCTCGATAACGGCCTTTTACACGGTACTGACAGAGGGCGACGATCAACAGGACCCAATCGCAGACGCGGCACGCGCCATTCTCGACGGCCATATCGTGCTGTCGCGGGCGCTGGCGGATGCGGGGCACTATCCGGCAATCGATATCGAGGCCTCCATCAGCCGGGCGATGACAGCCATTGTAGATGATCGACAGCAACGTCAAGCACAGCGATTTAAACAATTGTTCTCGCGCTATCAGCGCAATCGCGATCTAATAAGCGTTGGTGCGTACAGCCCAGGGCATGATCCTGGCCTAGATGAGGCGGTGCAGCGGTATCCGCATCTTGAGGGTTTTTTGCAACAGGGAATCGAAGAGGCTGCCAGCATAACGGACGCAAGGCAAGCGCTATCGACAACGGTCGGGCGTTAGAGCGGCAGTGGGTTGCTTGGCCTAGACTAGACGAACAGTCGGCAGAGTGCCCCATGGAACCGCCTGCACATCTGCTCAAAGAACAGAGCTGAAAGGACATCACTGATAAGGACAGAACAGCATGACGGCAGTGGAGGAGATTGATGACGGCGCAAAGCCCTCTTGAAATGCTGACCGATCTCGCTCGGGAAGCGCGCGATCAGGCTGGACATGCCCTGGCCAGCGAACGCAACAATGAGCGGATGGTCGCCCAGCAGCTCGAATCGCTCGGCACCTATCGCGCAGAGTATGCGCAGCGGCTGCAGCAAGCGATGTGTGAGGGGATCGACCCGGCGACGATGCAGAATTATCAGCAGTTTCTGGGCGCGCTCGACGATGCGCTAGGACGCGCGAAAGACGCCTTGGCGGCCCAGCAGCAGCGGGTGCTGAAATCGCAAAAACGGTGGCAGAATGAACAGTCTCGGCTATCCTCTTATAATACGCTGACAACCCGACGTCTCCTGCAGGAACAGCTTGCAGAGCACCGCCGAGAGCAACGGCTCAATGACGAGTTGGTCACAAACCGAGAGGTGCGGCGTCGGTTACAACAACAAGATGCCTGAGCCAACCCAAATCACCTCAATCTCCCAGACTGACCGCATCACCTGGCTAAAAGCCTTCTAAATCCCACACGGGAAACGGGGAATACCCTGATGGATATTCAGCAGCTACTTGCAACGGCTACTAGCCAGACGTCAACGGCGAAGTCGATACCACCGGTTGCTGCTGAGCGGCCAGGGATCTTCGCGCATCAGATGGCGTTGGCAGCGCTGCGGACAGAAGTCAGGGCCGATGCAGAGGCGGCATTGGCGAATACCGCAACCGCGGAGACGGCTCTAGCGGATGTGCTGACAACGACGACTGGCGAAGAGGAAGGTTCAAAGGACGTTTTTGACGGCACTTTCGATAGCATTTTCGGCAGTATCAGTGACCAAACTGCCGGCAACGGCCAAACCCTGAGCGAGCGTCTTTCACTCAAGCAAGGCGATCAACTTCCCCTTGAGCAGGGCGAACAGTTGCTCGTCTTGCTTGCCCAAAAGCTTTCACCGGAAGCTAGCAGGGAGCTAATGGCCCAGCTCAGCACAGAGCTTGCAGCTCAGCTTCCTGCTGCTGAGAGCGAGGCGGCGCTCGAGACGTTCATGCAGAGCCTTAGCACTGAACAACTTGACGCACTCTTCGCTCAGTTCGCCGATCAGGTTACGCCTGACGCCTTCGGCGAACTGCTCGTGCGCCTCGCCGATCAGGTGCCCCCTGACGCCTTCGGCGAACTGCTCGCGCGCCTCGCCGATCAGG
>NZ_JAYESN010000010.1:0-78415 GCF_034860625.1 Lamprobacter sp. | reverse complement strand
CGATTTCTGTCAAAGCTCATACCGCCTTGCTTGTCTTTTCGCTCGCCTTCTGCGTCGCATCGCCGGTCACATAGCCCGGCTATGCTCCCGACGATGCTCCTTGAAGGCAAACGAACATCCTGCGCAATTCGGTACGAGCTTTTCCGGCAATTGCCTTAAGCTGCGTTTAGCTGAATGATGACTGGATTCCGGTTCTAGTTCCTATAGCGCTGGGTAGATGTATGCTGTGGTACCTATCTCAGCGCGCGCTCGCGCAGAAAGGCGTTGCGTTCGTTCACATTAGGAATGGCAGCGGCGAGTCGCTGGTAAAAATCTTCCATGCTGGTGGCGGCGAGCGCTGACTGATGCACGAGCACTTGGGCCATGGGGCCGATATAGGAAGCGAGCGAACGTTGGGTGGCGGTTAATTGCGCAGGCTCGATGCGCAACCCGGTGCGACTCGCCGCCGCGAGGCTAGCGCTGGTACCGATGGCAGATGTCTGGGTATTGGAGACCACGCGTTTCAACGCTGCAAGTTCGCTATCGTTTAGCGCCTCACCAAGCGTTTGGCACAGATCGTCGAGATCGCGCGCACTGGCCGTTGCCCGTCGCAAGAGGGTGCGGGCAATGGGGCCGATGCGTTCGGTTAACTGCTGCTCGATGCGTTCGATCAGTGCCGGATCAAACCGACTCGGCGCTAGTGCGGTGACGGCCGGCGGGCGTGGGCGCGGCGCCACCACTGTCTCTGCCTCATGCGCTGTTGCGATACTTGCGGTCAGTGCTGTGGCGAATGCCTGCGCGTCCGGAAAGCGATGTTCCGGGTCCTTGGCAAGCGCACGCAGCACGCAGTCGGCAAGCGCAGGTGTCACCTCCGAGTTCAGTTCAGCCGGATTTGGTGGTGCCTCCCTGAGCACGTGATACATGAGTTCGGCATCGGACTGGCCGGAAAATGGACGTTGTCCGGTGATCAGCTCGAACAACAATACGCCAGTGGCGTAAATGTCGCAGCGTGCATCGAGAGGCTCACCGTTGAACTGCTCTGGGGCCATGTAGTTTGGAGTGCCGATCATTGCGCCAAAGCTGGTGAGCGCGGTGGATTGCACCTTGGCGATGCCGAAATCGGCGAGCTTAACGCGCGCGTCGTCGAGCAGCAGCACATTGCCCGGCTTGATGTCGCGATGCACGATACCGGCGGCATGGGCGACTTGCAGAGCATCGAGCACCTGCGCGACGATATGCACTGAGGCCGCCAAGCATAGGTTGGTGGCTCGTCGATAGTCATGCAATGGCCGCCCCTTGACGTATTCCATCACGATATAGGGGGTGCCCTGTTCCTCGCCACAGTCGAAGATGGTGACCAAATTGGGATGCAGGCAGCGTGCTGCGACGCGCGCTTCTTGCTCGAAGCGCTGGCGCCAAGCATGCCCCTCTTCGTCGGCGAGTAGTTCGGCGCGGACGGTCTTAATGGCGACGTCGCGTTCGATGATCGGATCGTGGGCGCGGTAGACCACGCCCATGGCACCGGCGCCGAGCATGCCGTCGATCCGGTACTTACCGATGCGCTCCGGGAGTTGAAGGCGAGAGGTGGAGGCAGGGGACGCGTGCATGCTGGTACCGGACTAACTGAACATGCGCATCGCGTTTTCGAGACTGCGGCGCATGCGGTTGAAGGCCGTCGTCAGCGTGGCGATTTCGCCACCGCCCGCCGGTTCTAGCTCGGGAGCATCAAGATTCCCTAGGCTGACCTCGTTGGCGAGCGTCGAGAGCCGACGGATCGGCTGCACCACGCTGAGGCTCAGCAAGAGGTTGAGAATCACGAACACTGTCAGGAAAACCGCGCCGAGCGAGATCATCACGGTGGAGAACGTCTGATTAGCGCGTTCGAGCGCGACCCGCATCGGCACGGATACGATCTGCGCGCCGATGATTTCATCGAGCTTCCAGCCAAAGCCGTTGGCCTCGCCATAAAGGGCGATCATCGAGGCTGGCGCGGCGGCCGGCGTGGAATGGCATTGCAAGCAGGCCTCGTTGGTAATGCGAATCGGATGGGCGAGCACCAGCGACTGGCCGGTCGGGGTGTCGCGTTCCAGGATCAGCTCGCGCAATGCATCATCGTTGCGAAAGGCGTGGATGATGTCTGCCTCCCAATCGGTGGCGCGGTCGGAAGGATTGGTCGGATTCAGAGCCGCTTCCTTATAGGCATAATCGGGGTAGGCCTCGCGCACCTGGCGGAAATTGGTCTGCGCCGCGAATGAGGGCACGGTATGCGGCAGGAAGCGCTCGACCGAGAGCGTTTGCATCAACGGGCCAACCTCCTCGACCGTGTAGGAGCGGATGGCGAGCGCGCTTTCGCGCATGATGCGGGCCATGTCGAGCACCGCCGCGCGCGCGTTCTCCTGCAACATTGAGTGGACGGCGTAGCCGGTCAGCCCATAGCCGATGGCTAGGGCGAACAACATGGCCAGATTGAATTTGAGACGAAGACCCATGACAAGCGTGCCCTCTGAGAATTAGCGCGGGAATGGGACCCTCCGTCCAGGGTTGGGGTGTCCCGCCGAATGGACCCTGGCCTGCGCTAATGGCAGGCTAAGGTTAAGGCTCCATAAGGTCGAGTAGGGTGTGCATCAAGTCCACATCGACCCGGCCCGTCGGCGGCAGTGCGCGGGAACGCTGAAAAATCTTAACCGCATCGCGGGTGAGGGGGCCGAACTGGCCATCGATGCTGCCCCGATAAAGTCCGATCTGGCGCAATGCGCGCTGAACGTCTCGCCGCTGAGTATCGGTCAGGCTGGCCTCGAAATCGGCCGCTTCGGTCGGCACAATCGGTTCGGCGCTAAATGCGCGCGCGCTTGCCGCCGGATCGATCAACTCGGGATCAGCCGGCTCCCCGCTAGCTGGCGGAGTGTCGCCATCGGTTGTGGCGTCAACCTCGAGAGCGAAGCTGGTCGGTAGCGCCGGACCCGAGAATCGCGCGACCTGGTGGGCGGCATCGCGCGTCGCCCGCGCGTTGAATGCCTCGACAAACTCATCGACTGATGCTGTCTTAACGAGAGTCGCCTCGAACGCTTCGCTAAAGGCGCGGGCAAGAGCTTCAGGGCTGGCGTCAGGAGCAAGCATTTGGCCCGGTGGGGCGCTCAGTAATATCAGGGTGATGCCGGTCATTGGAGCCGGTGCTAGACCAGGCCGTAGCTCGGCAATGGCGTCGAGTTGCGGCTCCGGATAGGCACCATCGATGATCACCAAGCCGAGTCGACGTGCTACGGTGGCTGCCGCATTGCGCAGGCCGTCGAGATCAACACCCTGAGTGAGCAGGTCAAACGCCGACTTGGGATCGGCATTGGCGGGCAGCAGAAAGTTCTTCTCGCGCAGTTGGCGCGTGTAGCCGACGAAATAGATCAGCGCCATGTCCACGCTGTCTGGTCGAGTCTCAAGTCGACGTAATGCGGCCAACAGTACGCCATTGGTAGGATTCCTCAGCAATTCAACGCGAAACCCGACCTGTTCGAGCCTGTCGCGCAGCAATTCCGAAGTAGAGCCGGTGGCGAGCGGGGCGAGTTCACGATAGTGTTCATTGATTGCCAGCAGCGCCAACCGCTCGCTCCCACCAGATTCCGTGTTAGACGCGTCGGCGGCGACAGCTAGCGACCAAGCGTCAGATGCGGCGATCAGGAGTAACAATGTGCAGCGAGCAAGGCGATGCAGTCGAGAGCCGATCATCGTTAGCCGTATGTTCATAATCGTCGCGAAATACGCAGGCTTTCAGCATACGAATATAGGCCACATCATCACTCATCAACGATGACGAGGGCAATTTTTTTGACAGATTCTGTCTCTGCTGCTTAAGCTTAAAGGATTTGCTAAGGCAGCGATTAGGGGTCATCTAGGCTACGGCCTAGCAAATACGCGGTGCGACAGCGCAGCCCGCGCGCTTCGTTCGCTTGGGACCGAGGCAACCCGATCCGTCATCCAGGCGAGGAAGTTAAGATGCAATCGTTTCAGGGCACGACCATTCTCTCTGTGCGTCGCGGCCGCAATGTCGTGATCGGCGGTGATGGCCAGGTTTCGCTTGGTAACACGGTCGTCAAGGGCAATGCGCGCAAGGTCCGCCGGCTTTACAAGGAACGGGTGCTCGCTGGCTTCGCTGGTGCCACGGCTGACGCCTTTACGTTGTTCGAGCGTTTCGAGGCCAAGTTGGAGCGTCATCAGGGCCATCTAACGCGCTCAGCGGTCGAGCTAGCGAAGGACTGGCGCACCGATCGCATGCTGCGGCGACTGGAGGCGATGCTCTGTGTCGCTGACCAGGAGGCGTCGCTGATCATCTCGGGGACCGGCGATGTGCTTGAGCCTGAGTACAACTTGATGGCGATCGGCTCTGGCGGCTCGTTCGCGGCCTCGGCAGCGCGGGCGCTGCTGGAGAATACCGAGCTTGGCGCGCGCGAGATCGTCGAGCGCTCGCTCGGCATTGCTGCCGATATCTGCATCTACACGAACCGCAACCTCGTGCTCGAGGAGCTTGCCGACGATTAGCGCGGCGGGCCAGCACGCGGCGACTGCGGTGGGCTTGAGCGTGCCGCAGCTCACCGGCCCACCGAATTGACCCATAAACTGCGTCGTGGCGCGCCGAGTCGCCTCAGGCGTCTTGCTGATCTCTCTGTCTTATGTCCGACACCACCACCCCGAAACGTATCGTCGCCGAGCTTGATAAGCACATCGTCGGTCAGGACCAGGCCAAACGCGCGGTCGCGATTGCGCTGCGCAACCGTTGGCGCCGATCTCAGATCCCGGAGCCGATGCGCTCGGAGATCACACCGAAGAACATCCTGATGATCGGCCCCACCGGGGTCGGCAAGACCGAGATCGCGCGTCGTCTGGCGCGACTGGCGAATGCGCCCTTCATCAAGGTTGAGGCGACCAAGTTTACCGAGGTCGGCTACGTTGGGCGCGATGTCGAGTCGATCATCCGCGATCTCGCCGACATGGCGATCAAGATGGAGCGCGAGCAGCAGATGCTCGGCAACCGCGAGCGCGCCGAGAGCGCCGCTGAGGAGCGCATCCTTGACGCCTTGCTGCCGCCACCCTCGGACTTCGATGAAGATAGCCGCGGCCGTGGTGCCAGCTCTGGCACGCGCGAGAAGTTTCGCCAAAAGTTGCGCGCCGGCGAGCTCGACGAGCGTGAGATCGAGCTCGAGGTGAGTCTGGCGCCGCTCGGTGTCGAGATCATGGCGCCACCCGGCATGGAGGACATGACCAATCAACTGCAGGGGCTGTTCAAGAACCTCGGCTCCAATCGCTCCAGGCGACGCAAGCTACGCATCAGCGAGGCGCGCAAGGTGCTGCTCGATGAAGAGGCGGCCAAGCTGATCAATGAGGAGGAGATGAAGCTCAAGGCGATGGATAACGTCGAGCAAAATGGCATCGTCTTCTTGGATGAAATCGATAAGGTCACCCGCCGCGCCGAGCAGAGCGGTGGCGCGGATGTCTCGCGCGAAGGCGTGCAGCGGGATCTGCTGCCGTTAGTTGAAGGCAGCACGGTTTCGACCAAACACGGCATGGTGAAGACCGATCACATCCTCTTCATCGCCTCCGGCGCTTTCCATCTGGCCAAGCCCTCGGATCTGGTGCCTGAGCTACAGGGCCGACTGCCGATCCGGGTCGAATTGCAGGCCCTGACCTCGGATGATTTCATCCGCATCCTGACTGAGCCCGACGAGTCGCTCACCGATCAATATGCAGCGCTGTTGGCGACCGAAGGCGTGACCATCGACTTTACTAAAGATGGGATTCGGCGCATCGCAGAGATTGCCTATCAGGTCAACGAGCGCACCGAGAACATCGGTGCCCGTCGCCTGCATACGGTGATGGAGCGCCTGCTCGAGGACGTCTCCTTCAACGCCACCGAGATGGACCGAGTGACCGTCGCCATCGACGCCAACTACGTCGATAAGAGCCTCGGCGAGCTGGCTGCGGACGAGGATCTGTCTCAATACATCCTCTGAGAGGTCGACCGAAGCGGGGTCAGCTGGCCCCAGGTTGAGCATCCGCTAGCCTGGTTGCATATCAGGTTGCGCACCAAGCTGCGGCGCGGCTTCGATATTGGGGTGTGAAGCCCCACATTTGGACGCAAGCCGCGGTTCGCGGCTCTGGTTTACTGCAAGGAGTTTTCATGCCTACCCCAACCGAATTCAATCTACACCGCAGCTCGCGCGTGTTGGAGATCAGCTTTGATGATGGCAAGCACTTCACCATGCCGGTGGAGTTCTTGCGCGTCTACTCACCCTCGGCGGAAGTCCAAGGCCATGGGCCTGGCCAGCGTGTTCTGCAGCTCGGCAAGGAAGAGGTGAACATCGATCGGATTGAGCCTGTCGGCAACTATGCCGTCTGCCTGTTCTTCGACGACGAGCACAACACCGGGATTTACTCCTGGGAGTACCTGTACAAGCTCGGTGAGAATCAAGAAGCGCTTTGGAAGACCTATCTCGATGAGCTGGAGAAGGCTGGCCACAAGCGCAAGGTCAGACCCTCCTAGGGTGCGGGGCGCAGGCAGATGCCGCAGATGCCGCGCCCTGTATCGAAATCCCTATTCGGCTTTGGTCGGCGCAATCAGGTTGCGCCAGAGGATGATCAGGCTCGTGAGCAGCAGCAGGGAAGCGGCAATGGGTGCGAGCAGCGGGAAGGCTGCGGTGGCCGCAGGCGGGGTCAGGATCAGCGCCGTTGCCAGACCCGCGAGTGCGATCGCGGACAGTGACGCAGTGGTTCGGCCATGGTTGGTCCGGATCTGCGTGGTCAGCCGGCTCAGGCCCTGACTACCGCCTGCTGGATAAAGCGCCGCCTGATGCTCAAGCTGATCGATGATGCGGGTGACCGCCACGGGCAGATCGGGTAAGCGCTCCGCCAATGCTGGCCAGTTATGCCACAGACGTTGTGCCAGCATGCGCGGGCCGATCTGCTCTCGCATCCAACGCTCCATGAACGGCTTGGCCGTGGTCCAGAGATCGAGCTGAGGGTAGAGCTGGCGGCCAAGGCCTTCGATATTGAGCAGCGTCTTCTCGAGCAGCACCAGCTGTGGCTGGATCTCCATATCAAAGCGACGCGCGGTCTGGAACAGGTTGACCAGGAAGCCACCGAAGGAGATCTCTGAGAGCGGCTTCTCGAAGATTGGCTCGCAGACGGTGCGAATCGCGGACTCGAATTCTTCGACACGGGTGCCGCGTGGCACCCAGCCGGATTCGACGTGGAGCTCGGCGACGCGGCGGTAATCGCGGCGGAAAAAGGCCAGCAGGTTCTCAGCTAGATAGCGTTGGTCTTCCTTGGTCAGGCTGCCGACGATACCAAAATCGACCGAGATATAGCGCCCGGATGGCTCGACGAAGATGTTGCCCGGGTGCATGTCTGCGTGAAAGAAGTTATCACGGAACACTTGGGTGAAGAAGATCTCGACCCCACGGGTGCCGAGCAGGCGCATGCTGATGCCCTGCGCCTTGAGCTGTTCGACCTGCGATACTGGTGTACCGTAGATGCGCTCCATCACCATCACCGTCGGCCGGGTCCAATCCCAAAACACCTCGGGGATATAGAGCAACTGGCTGTGCTTGAAGTTGCGCCGCAGTTGTGAGGCGTTAGCGGCCTCGCGCTGCAGATTCAGCTCGTCGAAGATGGTCTTTTCGTACTCGCGCACCACTTCAACCGGTCGTAGCCGCCGGCCGTCGGGCCAGTAGCGTTGTGCAAGCTGGGCGAAGGTGAGCATCAGGTCGACATCACGACGGATGATCTGCTCGATATCCGGCCGCAGCACCTTGACGATGACCTCTTGCCCGTTCTTGAGTCGCGCGGTATGCACCTGCGCGATCGATGCGCTGGCGAGAGGCACTTCCTGGAACGCGTCGAGCACGGTCTCGATCGGCTGGCCCCAGGCCTTCTCGATCAGACGCCGTGCCTCAGGACCGGGAAAGGGCGGGACGCGGTCTTGCAGCAGCGCGAGTTCGACCGCCAGATCCTCCGGCAGGAGGTCGGCTCGGGTCGAGAGCAACTGGCCGAACTTGATGAAGATCGGCCCCAACTCCTCAAGCGCTTGGCGCACACGCACCGGATAGGCCGGCAGATTGCGCCGATACCAATGCCAGGGCGCCAGATAGATGAGGAAGCGCAGCGGCCGAAAGAGCTTGGTCGCGACGATGACCTCGTCGAGGCCATGCTTGAGTAGCACGAGATTGATATGCAGCAGTCGGAGCGACTGCGAGAGACGAAACATGAGCGGTTCTGGTCGGCTCCGGGCGGTCCTGGCGATGCTTCCTGGCGGTTCTAGGGCTGCGCTGCTTAGGTGGGGTCAGTCCCTGTGCCCTGACTGCTTTGGCGAGAGAGCCGCTCAACGCGGGCCTCGAGTCGTTCGACGTCGTCACGCAATCGGTCGACCCCGGCGAGGAAGCCTTGCATTTCGGACTCGCTCGGCAGGAAACGGCCTTCCTCGATCAGATACTCGCGCAGGTCGGTCTGCAGGGTGCGCCGGCTGCGCTCGGCCCAGCGGCTCCCTGCACGCGCCTGATGGCCGATCTGATGCGCGATGTTGTCGCCAACGAGGGTGGCGAGTTGTTCTTCCCAGTCGATGTCGAGCCCTTTGAGCACCTCGCCGATGGTCTGCGCGAGACCATGATCGCCGTCGATCTGAACCGCGCCGCTGAAGATCTCGTCCTCGCGATGCTCAGCAAGGGCCATGCTCAGCAGTGCCGCCGGCGTGGCGCGCACCAGGCAATCGGGCATAGCCTCATAGTCACCGAACAGTCGCAGGGCGGCGCCTTCCGGGACCAGGCACAGATGCAATCCGAGCCCAACCAGCTCGACCCGCAGTACCTGCCCCTGCACCTTGGCAAGCCCTGCCGCGCCTTCGGGATCGAGCCTTAGGACGCGGTTGATGAACGCCTCCGCAGCAGCGAGCAGGACTGAGGGCGGCGCCAGGCTGGCTTCGCTCGTCTGGCTCGTTTGACCAAAGGAGGCCGTCTGCTGCTCGCTGCTCATAGCTTGTACCCGCGATGAATGGCGACGATGCCACCGGTGAGGTTGAAGAACTCGCAGCGCTCCAGTCCCGCCTGTTCCATCATCGAGCGCAGGGTCTCTTGATCCGGGTGCATGCGGATCGACTCGGCCAGATAGCGATAGCTCTCGGCATCGCCGGCGACCAAGCGTCCAAGGGTTGGCAGCACCGAGAACGAGTAGACATCGTAGGCCTTTGCGAGGGGCTTGAGGGTCGGATGCGAGAATTCGAGCACCAAGGCGCGCCCGCCGGGCCGCAGCACGCGGAACATCTCGTTGAGCGCGAACTGTTTATGGGTGACATTGCGCAGCCCGAAACCGATGGTCACGCAGTCGAAACTGTCATCGGCAAAAGGGATCTTCTCGGCATCGATGAGGACGTAGTCGAGGTTGCCGACGACGCCAGCATCGACCAGCCGTGAGCGCCCTTGCGCAAGCATGGCCTGGTTGATGTCGGACATCACCACGGCGCCCGAAGGACCGACGAGGCGGGAGAATTGTTCAGCGAGATCGCCGGTTCCGGCCGCCAGGTCAAGCAGGCGCTGACCACGCCGCACCCCGGCGAGCTCAATGGCGCGCCGTTTCCAGAGCCGATGGATACCCATCGACATGAGGTCGTTCATCAGGTCGTAACGTGAGGCGACCGAGTCAAACACGGCGCGCACGCGCTCAGCCTTCTCTTTCTCTGGGACCTTCTGGTAGCCGAAATGGGTGGTCTTATCGTCAGACATCGAGACTCTGGACTAAGGCTGCTATGAAGATGGAGCGAGTTTACACCTTGCGGCTCGGGCAGGGGCTGCGAGCTGTCAACGCGCCCGAATCATGATGCTCTCTTGGCCGTCGCGCTGCAGCTTGGCGCGCATGGCCTCGGCCGCGGATTTATCGTAGGTGGCGGTGCGCACCCGGTGATAGGTCTGGCCATTGTCGATGGTGACGGTCTGGATGCTGGTCTGGATGCCTTTCAGGGCCATCTGTGCCTTGAGGCGTTCTGCATCGGCGGTGGTGCGGAACGAGGCGAGCTGCAGCAGATACTCGCCGCCGCGGTTGCTTGGCGCCGCGCTGGCGGTTGCAGTCGGCTCAGGACGTGCTGATGTGGCAGCGGCGTTCCGGGCTGGCGGGCTCGACTGGGTGGCGGTTTGAGCCGCTGGTTGAGCGACCGGCTGAGTGGCTGGCTCTTCGACTTTAGCCGGCGGCAGCGCAATGGGTTCCGCGGCCTCGTCTGCAGGGACCACCACCTCTTCCTCTGGCAGCATGCTGAAGAAGTCGAATTGACGCTCCTGCGCTGGTGTTGCCGGCGGGCGGGTGGTCGCCTGTTCGTTGAGCTCTCCCGAGGCGGTCGGGTCATGGATCATCCAGGCGTAGCCAACACCGAAGGCACCGAGCACACCGCCAAGTATGAACCAGAAGGCGCAGGTGCCGCGGCGGGCGCCGCGTCGGCGCGGTGCTGTGGGTGGACGGCGGTAGTCTTTGGTCATCTTGGCTCCTGTTGCTTTTCTTCGATCACATCTGATCCGGTGCCGAAACACCGATGAGCTCCAAGCCGTTTCTCAATACCTGCCGTGTCGCCAGGATGAGCTTGATGCGAGCATCGCGCAGTGCTTTGTCATCCACCAAGAATTGATGGGCGTTGTAATAGGTGTGCAGCTGGTTGGCCAGCTCGCGCAGATAGGTGGTGAGCAGATGCGGCTCATGACCGAGGGCCGCCGCTTCGAGTGCCTCGGGGTAGCGCGACAGGGCCTTCATCAGTGCCAGCTCGTGCGGCTCGGTCAGCTGATCGAGATGACTGGTGCCGCTGCTGGGCTCGATCAGGATGCCTCGGTCTGCGGCCTGGCGCAGCACACTCTGCACGCGCGCATGCGCGTATTGGCAATAGTAGACCGGATTGTCGGCGGATTGGCTCTTGGCGAGGTCTAGGTCGAAGTCCATGTGCTGCTCGCAACGGCGCATCACATAGAAGAAGCGGGCGGCGTCGCGGCCAACCTCCTTGCGCAGCTGGCGCAGGGTCACGAAGTCGCCCGAGCGGGTCGACATCTGTACCTTTTGGCCGCCGCGGTAGAGTACCGCGAACTGCACCAGCAGCACGTCGAGCCGGTCGGCATCGTCGCCGAGCGCGGTGAGCGCCGCCTTCACGCGCGGGACATAGCCATGATGATCGGCACCCCAGATATCGATCACGCGCTCGAAGCCGCGCTCGAGCTTGTCCATGTGATAGGCGATATCGGAGGCAAAATAGGTGGTCTGCCCATTCTCGCGCACCAGCACCCGGTCCTTCTCGTCGCCGAAGGCACTGGAGCGAAACCAGAGCGCGCCGGCCTGCTCGAAGACGTGACCACCCTCGCGCAGGCGCTCGATCGCCCGGTTGACGGCGCCGCTCTCGGTCAGCGAGCGCTCTGAGTACCACTCCTGATACTGGGTGCCAAACTCGCTAAGATCCTGACGGATGTCATCAAGGATGCTGTTCAGACCCAGCTCGAAGACGAAGCGATAGCGGTTGTCGCCCAGCAAGCGCTTGCTGTTGGCGATCAGCGCATCGATGTGGTCCTCTTTATTCCCGAGCGGGGCCTGGGGCAGGGGTTGGCCCTCGGCATCCAGTTCGTCGACCGCCGCGGCGTCCTCGGGCATAGCAGCGAAGACCTCATCGACCGAGACCCGATAGTCATCTCCATGCTCGCGATGCAGCGAGGCAGCGATATCCCAGACATAGTCGCCACGATAGCCGTTGGCAGGAAAGCGCAGGCTCTCACCACAAAGCTCGAGATAGCGCAGCCAGACCGAGGTGCAGAGGATGTCCATCTGGCGGCCGGCATCGTTGACGTAGTATTCCCGGTGCACGTCGTAACCGACCGCGGCTAGCAGGTCGGCAACGACTGCGCCATAGGCTGCGCCGCGGCCATGACCGACGTGCAAGGGGCCCGTCGGGTTGGCCGAGACGAACTCAATCTGAATGCGCTTGCCGGCGCCGATCTGCGAGCGGCCGAAGGCGGGGCCCTGGGCGAGGATCTCGGCGACCTGGGCGTGGAAGGCGTCAGCGGCCAGATAGAAATTGATGAAGCCGGGGCCGGCGATCTCGACGCGGTCAATCAACGCCGATGCCGGCAGTGCGGCGACGATGCGCTCGGCCAGATCGCGCGGCTTGCTGCGCGCGCGCTTGGCCAACATCATAGCGGCATTGGTGGCGAAGTCGCCGTGGGCGTCATCGCGGGTGCGCTCGATCTGCGGCTCCGGCAAGCCGTCATCAAAGGTGTTTGGGTCAAGTACGGCTTGGGCGATCAACTGCTCGAGTGCAGCGCGCACCAATCCTTGGATCTGTTGCTTCATGGAATCTCGTGGTGTACGGCGGATTAGGCCGTGCGTCGGCAGGCGTTATGTTCCGTTAAGGATACGGAAACGTTTGCAGGCTCGCTAGATATGTATGCCGATGCCGATGCCAGTCCAGATGCCGGTCCCGATGCGATCGGCTTCATGAGCGACGATAGGGTACCAGCGCGATGAGCGCGAGGTTGAGGCCGAGCATCATCGATCGCTTCGCGTTGAGCATTCGCCTGTACTGGACTTCAATCCATGTCGGAGACGGCGCGGCGCATCGACTTCGTCCGTCCACGTCGCACCTTTTCATCGAGGCGGCGGCGTTTAGCAGCGCGAGAGGGTTTGGTTGGGGTACGCGGTTTCGGCGCCACGCTGGCGCGGGCGATTAAGGCTGCGAGCCGCGCCCGGGCATCGTCTCGATTGCGCTCCCGGGTGCGGAAGCGATGGGCGTGAATGGTCAGCACGCCATCGCGGTCGATGCGTCGATCACCGCTGGCCAGTAGGCGCTCGCGGACAGATTCGGGCAGCGATGGCGAGGCCTTCAAATCCAGGCTGAGCTGGACCGCTGTAGCCAGCTTGTTGACGTTTTGACCGCCCGGTCCTGGCGAGCGCACGAAGCGCTCTTGCAATTCCTGATCGGCAATCTGGATGGACGCGGTGATCTTGAGCATGGCCGTCGGCTTCTGTCGTTGCGCGCTTCATCATCAGCGCGATGCCCGTCTCTTTAACCTGAATCTCACGTGATTCATGTTCCGGGGTGGCGCGGGGTCATTAGCGTTAGACCTCGAACAGCTCGGTCAGCGCATTCGCCCGCGCGGCAGCGCGAAGCCAGCGCTTGAGCTGCCCGTGGTCATGACAGGCTGCCAGTCGAGCCCGGGTCTCGTCATCGGGGGGCAAGCCACGGTCGGCCAGAAGATCAAGAATGGCCTCCACCAGACCCTGCTCAACGCCTTGCTCAAGACCAGCATTCAGACCCTCCGTGCGAACCGAGTCGATGCTGTCATAGCCAGCCCGCTGTAAGAGATTGCGCAGCATAGCGCGATGGCTGGCCTCGCGATCATAGAGCGCCTCGACCGGCACCGGGTTGCGCAGCAGCCCCGGGGCGCTGAGCAGATCGCCGGGACCGAGCACCTGTAACGGCTGGTTGCGCCGACGTACCTCGACGCGGCGCGGCCCAACCAGCCTCACCACCCAGATCTGCTGGGTGCCGTGCTCCAGCAGTTCAGCGATCTTGGCCTCCAACTCCTGCTCATCCTGTCCGACCCCGGCGTACTCAACCGCCAGCGGCGGCACCCCGGGAATCCAGCCGCGCTCAACACCGGCCGCGGCAATGGCGATATCCGGCGCTCGCAGGGTGCCGGATTCTGGCGAGAAGCCAGCGTCCACCCCAGCCCATTCGACATCTGGATCGGTGGCCAAGACCGCACCGCCAGCGAGATTGTGGCCAGCGTGATCACGGCCAGAGGGCGCACAGTAGATCGGATGCCCCTGGCTCAACTCGTAACGATCCCCCTCGCGCAACTGCTCGACGCGAAACGGTCCTCTTGGGTCTGGGCGGAGTTGGTTCGACATCGGTGGGTCTCCATCAAGACTGCGGTTTGCCGCGGCGCCATCCTGGTGCATGCGTGTCAACGCTGGCGGCTGGCCGCACTATAACGCCAGCGCCTTGGGCGAAGCGATCGTTTCAATAGCCGGTTGCAAGCGAGCATGATCCCAGCGGGTGCCCTGTTGGCGTATGATCCAGCGACGCCTTGCCGCGACCGAACCGATGAACAGGGAGTGGTTATGACCGGCCCCATCGAAGACCGATTACAACAATCGATAGAAGCCGCCTCGGGTCTCTATCATCGGCTCGTGCTGCTGGTTGGAAAGACAGGCACTGGCAAGACCGCTGTCCTTCACCGGATGGCCGCACACCGGGCGGTCCCGCTCGTCAATCTGAATCTCGTGCTGTCCGCTCAACTGCTCGAGCTGACTGCAAAGCAAAGGGCCTTGCGGCTCCCGCGCATCCTAGAGCAGCTGCTCGATGAGGCACTAGAGCAGACCATGAATCCAAGCCAGATCCAGCCGCTCATCATCCTTGACAATCTTGAGCTGCTGTTCGATCCGCAGCTGCGGCAAGATCCCTTGCGGCTGCTGCAAGGGCTGTCCAGGAACCGACGGATTCTGGCCTCCTGGAATGGCCGCTTCCAGGCTGGGCGACTTGATTATGCCGCGCCTGATCATCCTGAATACCGCTGTTACGACAGCGTCGATGCGCTCGTTGTCGGCATCGACGGTTGGGCAACGATCGACGCTGACAACTGAAATCACCCCAAGGAGCCAGCATGCGCTACGGAGACCTGATCCAGTTCGACCCTATCGAAACCGTGGTCCAGTTGCGCGACGCGGACAAGTCCAGCGCCGCCGCCCAACTCGTACGCAGCTACGTCATCTCCGACGAGATGGCCGAACGCTTGCGTCAACTCGTCTTCCCGCAACTGCAGTTCGACCAGCCAGTCGACAACAAAGGCCTGCTCGTCGTTGGGAACTACGGCACTGGTAAGTCGCATTTGATGTCGGTGCTCTCCAGTCTCGCCGCAGACGCATCCCTGACCCCAGGGCTGAAAAATGATGGTGTCCGCGATGCAGCCTCTCAGGTCGCAGGTCGGTTCAAGGTCATCCGTACCGAGATCGGCGCCACCACCATGTCCCTGCGCGACATCCTGGTGGCCGAACTGGAAGAGCATCTCGACAAACTCGGCGTGGAGTATGTGTTCCCTGAGGCGGGCACCATCACCAGCCACAAACGGGCCTTCGAAGACATGATGGCCAAGTTCGGCGAGGTCTTCCCCAAGCACGGCCTGCTGCTGGTGGTCGACGAGCTGCTCGACTACCTGCGGACCCGTAAGGATCAGGAGCTGATCCTTGACCTCAACTTTCTCCGCGAGGTCGGCGAGGTCTGCAAGGATCTGCGCTTCCGCTTCATGGCCGGTGTCCAGGAAGCGATTTTCGACAGCCCCCGCTTCGCCTTTGTCGCCGACAGCATCCGCCGGGTAAAGGACCGCTTCGAGCAGATCCTCATTGCCCGCAGCGACGTCAAATTCGTCGTCGCCGAGCGTCTGCTCAAAAAGACCGCCGAGCAGCAGGCCAAGATCCGCGACACCCTGATGCCCTTTGCCCAATACTATGGTGGGCTCAACGAGCGCATGGACGAGTTCGTCCGGCTCTTCCCGGTGCATCCCGATTACATCGACACCTTCGAGCGGGTCACCGTGGTGGAAAAGCGCGAGGTGCTCAAGACCCTGTCCAAGGCGATGCAAGCCATCCTCGACCAGGATCTGCCGTCGGACGCGCCTGGTCTGATCGCCTTCGACAGCTACTGGAACACGCTCAAGGACAATCCGTCCTTCCGCGCCATTCCCGAGATCCGGGCGGTCATTGATTGCAGCCAGGTGCTGGAATCCCGTGTCGAAAACGCCATCACCCGCAAGCAATACAAGCCGATGGCGCTGCGCCTGATCCATGCGCTGTCCGTCCATCGCCTCACCACCGGCGACATCGATGCCCCCATGGGCGCGTCCGCCGAAGAGCTGCGCGACCGCCTCTGCCTGTTCGATCCACTGATCGCCGAGCTGGGCAGCGACGAGCCCGACAAGGATCTGCAGACCCATGTGGAAACGGTCTTGCGCGAGATCCACAAAACGGTCAGCGGCCAATTCATCTCCTTCAATGCCGACAACCGCCAGTTCTATCTCGACCTGAAGAAGACCGACGATTTCGACGCACTGATCGACAAGCGGGCCGAAAGCCTGGGATCTGGCCAGCTCGACCGCTTCTACTACGAGGCGCTCAAGCGGGTCATGGAATGCCAGGACGCCACCTACGTCACCGGTTACAAGATCTGGCAGCACGAACTGGTCTGGCAGGAGCACAAGGCTGCCCGCACCGGCTACCTCTTTTTCGGCGCCCCCAACGAGCGCTCCACCGCCGTGCCGCAGCGGGATTTTTACCTCTACTTCATCCAGCCCAATGATCCGCCTCGCTTCAAGGACAGCAAGGAAGCGGACGAGGTGTTCTTCCGTTTGAAAGGCACCGACGAGGAGTTACAGACCGCGCTCAAGCGCTACGCGGCTGCCCTGGACCTTGCCGCCACCTCATCGGGCCACGCCAAGGCCACCTATGAATCGAAGGCTAACGGCTTCCTGAAGCAGTTGGTCCAGTGGCTGCAGAAACACATGATCGAGGGCTTTGAGGTCAGCTACCAGGGCCGAACCAAGTCCATGACCGAATGGGCCAAGGGCAAATCGATCCGCGACCTGTCCGGCCTGTCGCCCCACGAGACCATCAACTTCCGCGACCTGGTCAACACCATCGCCGGTCTCTGCCTGGCCCCGAACTTCGAGAACCAGGCCCCGGACTATCCGGTCTTCTCGGTCCTGATCACCGGCGGCAATCGCGCCCAGGCTGCGCAGGACGCACTGAGAGCCATCGCCGGCCAGAAACCGACCAAGCAGGCGACGGCCGTTCTCGACGGCCTGGAGCTGCTCGATCCCGGCGTGAACGGGCCGAAGATCGACCCCTCCAAATCGAAGTACACCCAATTCATCCTCGATGCCATTAAGGCCAAGGGCCACGGCCAGGTAGTCAACCGCAGCGAGATCATCCAGGACGACCACGGGCTGGAATACATGAACCCGGGCGGTTCGCATCTGGAACCCGAATGGGTGACTGTCCTGTTGGCGGCGCTGGTCTACTCCGGCGACATCGTGCTCGCGATCCCAGGCAAGAAATTCGACGCCACCGGCCTGCAACAGCTTGCCGCGACCGGCATGGACGAACTGGTCCGCTTCAAACATCTGGAGCAGCCCAAGGACTGGAACCTGCCCGCGCTCAAGGCATTGTTTGAGTTGCTCGGCCCCTATGGAACAACGCCGGGCATGGCCCAGCTCGTCACCCAGGGCAAGGACGAGCCGGTGCAAAACCTGCAGCAGGCGGTGGGCAAGATCGTCAAGCGCATCGTCATGACCCAGCAGACCCTGCGCGAGGGGCTCTCATTCTGGGGCCTGGACTTGTTAGGGGCGAGTGGCGAAGGGCGAGGGGCGAGAGCGGAAACACTCCAGAACGCAAAGGGATTTTTTGAAAGCCTGCAAGCGTATTCCTCGCCGGGCAAGCTGAAGAATTTTCGCTACAGCGCCGACGAGGTGCTGGCGCATGAAAAGGCGCTGCAGATACTTGAGAGGGTGGACGCCCTGCGCGAGTTGGTCCTAGAGCAGGGTCCGATCACATCCTGGTTGACCACCGCGGAAGGCATCCTGCCGCTTGACCATCCCTGGATCGACCGGTTGAAGACCACCCAGCAAGCAGTGTTGGACGCCGTCAAGGAATTCAGTGGCTTGCCTCTGCCCATTCCTTCATCGATGAATCCACTGTCGGGGACCAGCACCAAGCTCAAAGCCCTCAAGCAAGAGTACGTGGTCGCCTACATCGGCCTGCACACCAAGGCCCGGCTGGGCGTGAACGACGACAAGCGCAAGGCCAGCCTGCTCAACGACCAGCGGCTGCAAACCCTGCTCAAACTCGCCGGTATCGACCTGATGCCCCGGCAGCAGCTCACCGAGTATCAGAATCGCCTGGCCGGGCTGAAGAGCTGCTTCGCCCTGACCGAGCAAAACCTCGACGCCTCGCCCATCTGCCCGCATTGCGGGTTCCGGCCTTCGGTGGAAACCGGCGCCGCGGCAGGCGCGCAGATGATCGAGCAGATGGACGCCCAGCTCGACGCCATGGTGGCGGCCTGGACCTCCACCCTCCTCAGCAACTTGGAGGACCCGATCACCCAGGCCAACATGGACCTGTTGAAGATCGACGACCGCGAACCGCTGGAAGCCTTTATCCAGTCGAAGGAACTGCCGGTGCCGCTGGACAGCAACATTGTCTACGCCTTGAAGGAAGTGTTCTCCGGTCTGGTCAAGGTCACCGTTAAGGCTTCGGCGCTGCAACAGGCCCTGCGGGTCACCGACGGCCCGGCCACCCCGGCGGAGATGAAGAAACGCTTTGAGGCGTACATCGATCAGCTCACCAAGGGCAAGGACCCGGCCAAGGTGCGGATCGTCATGGAGGGGTGAGCCACAAATGAACACGAAGGAACACCAATTGAAAGCATTGATTGCCAAAGGCGAAGGGCTCGACATCGAGTTCAAGGCCTGCCGCGACCAGTTGCCCAAGTCGGTCTATGAAACCCTGTGCGCATTTCTGAACCGGCACGGTGGCGCCTTGCTTCTCGGTGTCCTGGATGACGGCGTTATTCAGGGCATCGAGCCCGATGCGGTAGCACAAATCCGGAAAGACTTCGTCACGGCCATCAACAATCCACAGAAAATATCGCCGCCCACCTATCTGGCGGTGGATGAAATCAGGGTTGGCGGCAAACCACTGCTCCACATCTATGTGCCGGAAAGCTCGCAGGTGCATCGCTGTAATGGTCGCATTTACGACCGCAACGAAGACGGCGATTTCGACATCACCGACAACACGGCGCTTGTTGCTGCCCTGTATCAGCGCAAGCAGGCCACCTACAGCGAGAACCGGATTTTCCCTCACCTTGGGCTTGATGATCTGGATCGAGACCTGATCGCCAAATGCCGCAAGATTGCGACCATCCGCTGGGAAGATCACCCATGGAAAGATCTGGATGATCTGGAACTGCTCAAAAGTGCACAACTCCACCAAACAAGCCCGGACTCTGGCGCAAGCGGCATAACCCTGGCAGGAATCCTGCTGCTGGGAAAACAATTGCCGCTTTTAAATACGCTCCCCTATCACCGTACCGACCTTATCCTGCGCAAGGTGAATCTGGATCGTTACGACGACCGGGATTTCGTCGATGTCAATCTGGTAGAAAGCTACGAACGCATGATGGCTTTCATCCATAAACACCTACCCGATCCTTTCTACCTGGAAGGCACGATGAGTATCAGCATTCGCGACGCGATCTTCCGAGAGGTCGCGTCCAATCTTCTCATTCATCGGGAATACACCAACGCCTTCCCTGCCAAACTCATCATTGAATACGGCCAGGTTCGCACCGAGAACAGCAGCCGTCCCCACGGCTTTGGGCGGCTCGATCCCGAGACCTTCACGCCATTTCCCAAGAACCCGGTGATTGCCAAGTTCTTCCGGCAGATCGGTCGCGCCGACGAACTTGGTTCCGGCATGCGTAAAATGATGAAGTACAGCCGAGCCTATGGAGGCGCCGACCCGGAATTGATTGAGGGAGATGTGTTCAGAATCCTTATCAAGGTGCCTGAGTTCAGCGAGAAGAAAGCATCCGAAACCCGGAAGGTACCCGGCAAGCACCCAGCAAGTACCGGACAAGTCACAGGGCAAGTCACCGGACAAGTCACAGGACAAGTCACAGGACAAGTCACAGGGCAAGTTATCAACCTGCTTAAAGTGACCCAGGGGGAACAGAGCCGGAATGCATTGATGGAATCCATGGGGCTTAAAGGCAGAGACAATTTCGAAAAGCTCTATCTTCGTCCCGCTCTGGAGGCTGAACTTCTGGAAATGACCATTCCCGATAAACCAAATAGTCGACTGCAAAAATATCGCCTGACGGAGAAGGGGAAAGCTATTGTGGAGAATCAACAATGACAACACAGGATCTCTTTAGCGAAGAGCTAGGTCAGCAGCAGAAGCCCTCCGGCCCCGTGACTTGTCTCGGCATGACGTTCGAGAACGACGAGACCCGCTGTGCCCATTTCACCGAGGAACTGCGCAAGAAGCTGAAGGACCCGGAGTTCCGCAAGATCGAAGGCTTTCCCATCGGCAGTGACGAGGACATCCTTGCCTTAAGCGATCCGCCATACTACACCGCCTGCCCGAATCCGTGGATAGCCGATTTCATCGCCGAGTGGGAGGCGAAGAAGCCGGAGCAGCCTGAGGGCTACCAATATCACCGTGAGCCTTTTGCGGCCGATGTAAGCGAGGGGAAGAACGACCCGATTTACAACGCGCACTCCTACCACACCAAGGTGCCGCACAAGGCCATCATGCGTTACATCCTCCACTACACGCAGCCGGGGGACATTGTGTTCGACGGCTTTTGTGGAACCGGCATGACGGGAGTGGCTGCACAGATGTGTGGCGACCGCGAAGTGGTCATGTCTCTCGGCTATCAAGTGAAGTCGGATGGAACCATTTTGCAGGAAGAGATTGGTGAAGATGGTAAAAAGGTTTGGCGGCCGTTTTCAAAACTGGGCTCTCGTAAGGCTGTACTGAACGACCTTTCACCAGCGGCAACATTCATTGCCTACAATTACAACACGCCTGTCGATGTGGCAGCATTTGAGAAAGAGGCCAAACGCATTCTCAAAGAGGTCGAGAAAGAATGCGGATGGATGTATGAGACACTTCACACGGATGGGAAAACCAAAGGAAAGATTAACTATACCGTTTGGTCTGATGTATTTACTTGCCCAGAGTGCGCGGGCGAAGTGATTTTTTGGGATGAAGCGGTCGATCGAAGTGATGGTAAGGTGATGGACAGCTTTCCGTGCCCACATTGTGAAGCGACTCTAAACAAAAAATCGATGGAACGATCATGGGTTTCATCATATGACAAATATATTAGTTCAACAATAAAGCAGGCGCAGCAGGTGCCTGTTCTTCTTAACTACTCTGTTGGCACAAAGACTTATGAAAAAAAGCCAGATACGTCCGACCTGAATACCCTAAGCAAAATTAATGACATTCATCTGCCATCCTGGATTCCTACTTATGAACTACCTAATGGCTACAATACTGCACAGCCGATCAGATCCCATGGTTTCACACATGTGCATCACTTCTATGACAAAAGGTCGTTAAGGTGGGCTTCTGATTTATTCGGCAAGTCTGGTCAAGCAAAATCAATACTCTTAATCCCGTTTTCATTATTGAATACAGTCACTAAGCTTTACAGGTATGTTGTTAAGAAACCAGATTACAAAGGGCAAGGAGGTGGTTTGTTGACGGGAACTCTATATGTTCCGTCGCTGATTAGGGGTCTGAGCGTTGCTTCATCTTTTAAGCGGTCAATATCAAGAATATCCAGGATTTTTTATGGGACGGGCGCATTTAGCGCCAATAGTAGATTGATTACCTGCCAAGCATCTCAAGCGGTGGCACTGCCATCTTGTTCTGTTGATTACTTATTTCTAGACCCTCCCTTCGGTGCAAACTTAAATTATTCGGAGCTGAATTACATATGGGAGTCATGGCTAAAAGTTAGAACAAACATTGAAAAAGAAGCCATCGAAAATAAGGTTCAAGGCAAGGGGACAGATGAATATCGAAAGCTAATGATAGAGTGTTTTGCCGAGGCCCATAGAATACTTAAGCCAGGCCACTGGATGACCGTTGAGTTTTCTAATACGAAAGCATCTGTCTGGAACAGCATTCAAACCGCTCTCACTGAAGCTGGTTTTATTGTGGCTAATGTGTCAGCCCTCGATAAAAAACAAGGTAGCTTCAAGGCTGTGACCACCCCAACAGCCGTCAAGCAAGATCTCGTCATCTCAGCTTACAAACCCAATGGCGGCTTTGAAGAGCGCTTCCAGAAAGAGGCGCAAACCGAAGAAGGTGTTTGGGATTTTGTTCGCACCCACTTGAAGTATCTGCCGGTCACGAAACAACAGGGAACCTTGCTGCAATTCGTCCCGGAACGTGATCCGCGCATCCTGTTCGACCAGATGGTGGCTTACTACGTTCGCAAGGGCTACCCAGTTCCCATCTCCAGCCAGGAGTTCCAGATCGGGCTTTCGCAGCGTTTCATCGAGCGTGACGGAATGTTTTTCCTGCCGGACCAGGTGGCCGAATACGACCGTAAGAAGATGACCTCGGGCGAACTCAAGCAGATGTCCATGTTCGTTTCCGACGAAGCATCCGCCATTCAGTGGCTCCGCCAGCTCATCAGGGAAAAGCCGCAGACCTTCTCCGACATCAACCCGCAGTTCATGCAGCAACTGGGCGGCTGGAGCAAGAACGAGGCCCAGCTCGACCTGCGCGAACTGCTGAACCAGAACTTCCTCTGCTACGACGGCAAAGGCCAGGTGCCCGAGCAGATCCACACCTACCTCTCCACCAACTGGAAAGAACTGCGCAACCTTCCCAAGGATGATCCGGCGCTGGTCACCAAAGCCCGCGACCGCTGGTACGTGCCCGATCCCAACAAGGCAGGCGACCTTGAGAAATTGCGCGAGAAGGCGCTGCTCAAGGAGTTCGAGGAATACAAAGAGGTCAAGAAGAAGCTCAAGGTCTTCCGCCTGGAAGCTGTACGCGTCGGATTCAAGAAAGCCTGGCAGGAGCGCGACTACGCCGTCATCGTCGCCGTGGCGGACAAGATCCCCAACAACGTCCTGGAAGAAGATCCCAAGCTGCTCATGTGGTACGACCAGGCCGTCACCCGGCTGGGAGGTTGAGCCAACGATGGACATCAATGCCAGTATTATTGATCAGCAACTGACTGGGCTGTTGGAGAAGCATTCCGACTGGCTTCCGGCAGGAGATCCAAACAAGAAACGCTCAGCCGCCTTTGTCTTGCTGTGCATCGCTAATTGTCTCGATATTCCGTTGGAAGAGGCGGTTGATCTGCTAACTGAGGGTGGAAATGATGCCGGAGTCGATGGTTTAGACATTGGCGAGGTTGAGGACGGCGAATTTCTGGTGACCCTGTTTCAAGGAAAATACAAGATCAACAACCTCGATGGTGCAGCCAACTTCCCTGAGAACGGCGTCCAGAAGGCGGTCAACACGGTCCAGACACTGTTTGACCCAGCCAAGGAGATCGACCTCAATCCCTTGCTGAAACCGAAGGTCGAGGAAATTCGCTCTCTGGTGCGGGATGGGTATATCCCGAATGTTCGAGTGGTGTTGTGTAATAACGGCGCAAAATGGACGGAACAGGCGCAACGCTGGATTGACCAGTCGGGGCTGCCCGAGAAGCAGACGCTTTGGATACATTTCAACCATAACTCAATCGTTGAGATTCTGCGCAGAGCAAAGACCGTTAATGACACGCTCAGGTTGGTGGGCGACGCGGTGTTTGAAAATTTTAACTTTCGCCGTGTGGTGATCGGTAAGGTTCAGGTTTCTGAAATTGCCGAGCTGTTTAACCGACATCATGATCAACTGCTGCAACGTAACATTCGGCGCTACTTGGGGTTGAACGAGAACCGAGTCAACGCAGATATCCACCGCACGCTAGCTGATCCAACGAGTCGCGAAAACTTCTATTTTTTCAACAACGGCATCACGATCATCTGCAAAAGTTTTCGTCACAATGCGCTACAGGGTGCGAACTATCAATTAAAATTGGAGAACATGCAGGTGATTAACGGTGGGCAGACTTGCAAGACCATCCAGCAGACGCTGAGCTCACCTGATTTGCTGGCTGATTTTGAGCATACTTATGTCATGGTGCGGGTTTACGAGCTGGCTGATGATGATCAGGGTTTCGTGACCGATATTACCTATGCAACGAATAGCCAGAATCCGGTCGATCTGCGTGACCTTCGCTCGAATGACGAGATACAAAAGAACCTGGAGTTGGGAATCAAGGATCTGGGGTTTGCTTACAAGCGCCAGCGTGAAGAAGGCGGTGGCGGTTCAAATGTGATTACTAGTTCGATTGCCGCTGAGGCAACCCTTGCGGTCTGGAGGCAGAGACCGCATCAAGCCAAATTTCGACGTAAGGAGCATTTTGGCAAGCTTTATGATCTTATTTTCCAAAATCTCAATGCCGCTCAGGCAATCCTTGCCGTCCTGATTTTTCGTGAAGTCGAAAACGAACGTAAGCGACCTTCAGATGTGGCTCCACCGTTATTCATGCCCTATGCATCCCACTATCTTTCAATGCTCATTGGCACAGCTTTACTTGATGATGAAGGGCTTCGTCTGGAGGACGTGACCCATCGTCACTTTACGCAACTTCAGGAGCGGCTTAGGAATCATGCGGCACAGTATCACACTCAAGCTGTGGCGAAAGTGACCGAAGCGCTGACGCAATGCTATGGAAAGCGAGACATTTCATTGCAGCAGCTCTCTGCAACCTTCCGGCGTGGCGATCTTCTTGAAATGCTTGGTGTTGACGGGGCTTGAGCTTGGAAGTGCTCTGGCACTACAGCAGCCTTCATAACTGCGCCTGCAAGGTCATCGAAGAACAGACCCTGTGGGGGCAGACGGTGTGCCGCGTCTGGTTGCCGAACCAGGACGCAGTGGTGCGCGTACCCCGTTCCGCCTTGCGGTCGCTAAGTGCCGACCTGCTGCCGGAGATTAGGCCCTTGCTATTGCTGCGCATTCTGCCTGCTGAAGATGGCTAGTTGGCGCGACCGCATTCTCGATGCCTTCGTGCCCCAGGTCAGCAAGCTGACGCTGGTGGCCGATCCGGACTGCTTGCTGACCGAGGAGCGCCTGGCGCTGGCGCTGCGCGAGCGCGGCTTCGAGCTGATCGAATTCGATGATCCGGTGGCCTTTCGCTACGCCTACGAGTCCAGCTATCGCGCACGCTGGGATCAGGGGGTACAGACTGATCTGGTGGTGATCCTCCGGTTGCAAGATGCCGAGTTCGAGCGCCTGCCCTACGATCTGCTGCAGGCCGGGCGGCCCCTGTCCTTCAATCTCGGCGAGCTGTTTCCGCGGCTGAGCTACCCGGTGATCGAGACGCTGGATCGCAGTCTACTGGATGCGCTCTATGCGGCTCAGGCCAGTGCGAGTCCGGATGATCGGCTGGGTGACAACGCGACCAAGGATTTCATCCTGCGGCATCTGTTCGGCGTCGCCGCGGAGCTGATCTGCAACGATGTCGACCTGCTGCGGGCGTTGCTCCGCTTGCACGACGGCCAGCGGGTGCTTTCCGCAACCCTGGCTCAGCGCTTGATTCAGTTGCTCGAGACGCGGACCGATTTCGAGTCGTGGCCACTTGCTGAGATCGTGCCGGATGCCGAGGCCTTCTTCGCCTTCCTGCAAGAGCGCTGGCCGGCCTTTCTGCGACAGCACGCCACGGCGGATCGCGTGCAAGATGCAGCGAGCACATCGCAACCGCCGGAAACCGGCTTCAGCTACGCTGGACCGACACTGCTGCCGTTCGACCATCAGGACATCCGTGTCTATATCGATGACCTCTTCCTGGAAGGGCGGTTGGCACCGGTCGCAGTCCAGGGCGCCCGTGTGGCGGCCGGCTCTTGGATGCGCAGCGGGATCATCAGGCCGGAAGCAGACGATGAGGCGGTCCGAATTGCTAGGCTCTTTGAACGCCTTGAGCGGGCACTCCCAGCGCCGGATTGGCGCCACGGAGATTGGACCGCCTGCGCGCTGAAGTGGGCGGAGCTGGCAGCCAAGGTCTACGGCGGTCAGCGCAGCGCGGATCAGGTTCGACTTGGTGCACTGAGCGAAGCGCTGAACATGGTCTTCGGTCAGTGGCTCCGGCAGCACTACGCCAGTCTGATCAATCTGCCGCCGACTCAGCCGGTGATGCTGCACCATGTGGCGCGGCATCTAGCGCGCCGACTCGAGGACGCGGACACCCAGCGGCTGGCGCTGATCCTGGTCGATGGTCTGGCGCTGGATCAATGGGTGAGCATCCGGCAGATCCTGCAGCAGCAGGACGCCGGCCTACTGACACGCGAAGCAGCGGTCTTCGCCTGGATTCCCACCCTGACATCGGTCTCCCGACAGGCGCTGTTCGCCGGCAAGCCGCCACTGTATTTCCCCGCCTCCATCCAATCGACGCATCGCGAGGAGGCGCTCTGGAAGCAATTCTGGGAGAGCCACGGGCTGTCGCGGCTGGACGTGGCCTATCAACGGTCGCTTCGCGATGGCGACCCGGCGCAGGTGCTCGACGCGCTGGTCCATCCAGGCAAGACTCGCGTGTTGGGGCTGGTCGTGGACAAGGTCGACAAGATCATGCACGGCATGCAGCTCGGTGCCGCGGGGATGCACAGTCAGATCAAACAATGGTGCCACGGAGGGTTCCTAACCAGCCTGGTCGGCAAACTGCTGGCTGACGGCTACGAGGTCTGGCTGACGGCCGATCATGGCAACATCGAATGCGACGGCAAAGGCCGACCGTCTGAAGGTGTGATTGCCGAGACTCGCGGCGAGCGGGTTCGTGTCTATCCCACGCCGGAACTCCGCGCTCAGGTGGCTGATGCCTTCCCATTTGCTCGCGAGTGGCAGCCGGTCGGATTGCCCGCGGGCTATTTCCCCCTGGTGGCCGGTGGCCACGACGCATTCGTGGAGCCGGGAGATGCCATTGTCGGTCACGGCGGGGTCGCCATCGAAGAAGTCATCGTGCCCCTGGTGAAGTTTGAAAGGAGGGCGGGGTGATGGGCGGCTCGATCAGGAGCCGGCACGAAGCCATTGGCATCAAGCAGGCGATCCGTTTCGAGTGGATGCAGAAAGCAGCCAACCTGCTGCTGGCGGGACTCGACGCTAAAACCATTCGCCAGGAGCTGCATGAGTTCCTCGCGGACCGAAAAGGCAACGGCTCCGACGGGGAACGCAGTGATCAGACCCGGACCTTTGTGGTCAACAACCTGATGAAGATCTGGGTCTCTCCTGACCCCGAGTTGTGTCCCTTCCGGGATGCCTCGCTGGCGTTTCTGCGGGAAACCCCGTCCATGGCTATGGCAGTCCACTGGGGGATGATCTCGGCAGTCTATCCATTCTGGTTCAACCTGGCCCGACAGACCGGCCGTCTGCTGGCCTTGCAGGATCAGGTGACCCAGACCCAGATCATCAACCGCCTGAAGGAACAGTACGGTGACCGGCAAACCCTGAGTCGCTACGCGAAATTTGTCATCCGCTCCTTTGTCGCCTGGGGAGCCCTGAAGGATTCTGAGGCCAAGGGCTGCTACGAGAAAGCCGCCCCGGTGAGCATTGCCGAGCCAAACCTGGCCATCCTGATGTTCGAGTCCGCACTCCTGGCTACGCCGGAGGCCAAGGGCACATTGGGACTGCTCCTGAACAACCCGGCGTTCTTCCCATTCCAGCTCCCTGTGATGACCGGTGATTGTGTCTCCCGTTGCTGCGACCGGATCGACGTGGTTCGCTATGGACTGGACGATGAGCTGTTGACGTTGAAAGCATAGCGACACAAGGCAAAGTTCAGCGATGCGGGCTATATCGAGATCATGAATCGCGGCACGGAGCTGCCGTAAAGTGGGCCCATGTCAGCCGAGACTGCCTCAGTGCCATTGCCGGCTCGGAGGCGTGACTCGGGTACTGCGGCTGGTCTCGGCTGAACTGCTCTAGTCGTCGCGACCACCGAGCAGCGCAGCGGTCTCCTGTGAGCGGCCCCGTCGCGGATGACGGTGGTTGCTCGGGCGGCTGGTGTCAGCGCCTTGGCGGCGGCCGTGGCCGCGTTTGGCGGCGGCGGAGCCGGGCCTTGGTGGAGTGCCAGCGCTGTCTCTGGTTGTGTCCGCTGCTCGCTGAGCCGTCTGCCCCGTCTGAACGCCCGCTGAGCGACGGCCGGCTTGGCCGTCAGCCCGGTGATGATTGCCGTTGGTCGCGCCGCGACCACCGTCGCTCGCTACGCTGCGGCCGCCTTGGCTGCGACGCTCATCGGCCCTGCCGTTGCCGTTGCCGTTGCCGGCACCCGCGCGGCGCGGTCGTTGTCCTGGGGCTGCGGCGGTGTTACGACCCTCTCCGCGACGGCCGCCGGCTGGCGACGGACGTGGCCCACTGCGACCATTCTTGATCGGCTCCGCCGGGATGCTGGGGTCGGGATCATAGCCGGGCTGGATGATCTTCGGCACCTCGCGCTTGAGCAGGCGTTCGATGTCGCGTAGCAGCCGGTGCTCGTCGACACAGACCAGCGAGACGGCCTGGCCCTCGCGTCCGGCACGGCCGGTGCGGCCGATGCGATGCACATAGTCCTCGGGCACATTCGGCAGCTCGTAGTTGACCACATGCGGGAGCTGGTCGATATCGAGCCCGCGCGCGGCGATGTCGGTGGCGACTAAGACGCGGACATCACCGCTCTTGAAGCCAGCAAGCGCGCGGGTGCGCGCACCCTGGCTCTTGTTGCCATGGATCGCGGCGGCGCTGAGGCCATCGGTCTCGAGCTGCTCGGCAAGCCGGTTGGCGCCATGCTTGGTGCGGGTGAAGACCAGCACCTGGCGCCAGTCGTTGGCGCCGATCATGTGACTGAGCAGCTCGCGTTTGCGATGCCGATCGACCGGATAGACGACCTGGTTGATGCGCTCGGCGGTGGTGTTGCGCGGCGCGGCCTCGATCAACTCGGGGTTGTTCAGCAGCCGCTCGGCGAGGCGCTTGATGTCGTCGGAGAAGGTGGCCGAGAACAGCAGGTTCTGGCGCGCATGATTCGGCGGCAGCAGTGCCAGCACCTTCTTGATGTCGTGGATGAAGCCCATGTCGAGCATGCGGTCGGCTTCGTCCAGGATCAGGGTCTCGACCTGGGAGAGATCGACTGTGCCCTGGCCGGCATGGTCGAGCAACCGGCCCGGCGTGGCGACGAGGATGTCGACGCCGCGGCGCAGTTGGTCGATCTGCGGGTTGATCTTGACCCCGCCGAAGATCACCGTCGAGCGCAGCGGCAGATATTGGCCGTAGGTCTGGATGCTCTCCTGGACCTGGGCCGCGAGTTCGCGGGTTGGGGTCAGCACCAGCGCGCGAATCGGGCGGTTGGTCGCGGCGGCGCGGCCATGGGACGGTCCGGCGGTCTGCCTAGCAGGTTGTTTGCCCGCTTGGCCGTGCGGCCGTCCGCTGGCTGCTCGCTGCGTTGCTCCGTCGGCGACCACGCCTTCGGCGCTGGTGCTGTGGCGCGAGGTGCCCGTGCTCAGCCGCTGCAGCAGCGGCAGGGTAAAGCCTGCGGTCTTGCCGGTGCCGGTTTGCGCCGCGGCCATCACATCGCCACCGCTGAGGATGGTCGGAATGGCCTTGGTTTGAATCGGGGTGGGTTGGGTGTAGCCCTGCTCGCGAACCGCGCGCAGAAGCTCGGCCGAGAGGCCAAGGTTGTCAAATGACATCGGGGTTTCTAACTCCAGATGGGCCCTCCCGTCCTCAATGAGGCGGGAGCCGGTCCGGGCTGGATTGTGGGGTGCCAGTGTGGCGATGCTTGCGGGTCAGCGAGTCGCCCTGCTCAGGGCGGTGATCCATGGTATGACGCCAATTAACGAGCGTCATGACCTTGAGAGCAATGGCCATCGGACGATGGGCCCCAGGGTGATAGCGGGGCGGTCGTCTCGAGATGAGCAGGGAAAGCAGCGAACGGCCCAAGCGAGTTTTCGGCAACCGCGGCTGTCATGGAACAGCTGGTTGCGAGCGGTGCCGACCGGTCCAGGCACCCGAAGCCGCTAAGTCTAACCCAAAACCTAGTCTGATGATCTGTTTTTCTTTCCAGGCCGCTTTGAGGGACGGCCGCGATCGGCCCCGGGTGGACCTGAGCGACTGGTCCTTGGTCGCTGCGGACCACCTGGCCCGCGGCCAGCCTCTGCGTCATCATCAGCGGGGCCGTTGCCCTCAGCCGGGGCGTTCGGGTCAAGCCGAGCGATCGCCAGCGGCCGGCCGCAGACGCGGACCTTGCGCAGGTCCTGCAGCAGTTCGCGCGGCATGCCGGTGGGCAGGTCGACCAGGCTGAACTCGTCATGGATGTCGATGCGGCCGATATGCTGGGCATCCAGGCCCGCCTCGTTGGCGATGGCGCCAACGATGTTGCCGGGCTTGACCCCGTTGCGATGACCAACGGCGATGCGGAAGCGCTCCATGCCCTGATCCGGCTGCGATGGCGGTCGGCGTTGCTGACGTGGCTGGTACCGATCAGCGTCATCGCGGCGCGGACCACGACCGCGCTCGGGACGTTCCTCGGAGCGCTCAGGGCGCTTCGGTGCGGTCAGCAGCAGTGGCTGATCGCCGATCGAGAGCTTGGCGAGGGCGGCGGCAATCTCGACCGCAGGGACGTCATGTTCTTCCTGATACTGCTCGATCAGTCCTTGCATGAAGCTGAGTTCGCCGGCTGCTAGGGTGTCGGTGATGCGCTGCTTGAAGTCGGCGATGCGCTTGTTATTGACGGTCTCAGTCGAGGGTAGCGTCAGCGGCTCGATGCGCTGGCGCGTCGCGCGCTCGATGGCGGCGAGCATGCGCCGCTCGCGCGGGGCGACGAACAGGATCGCCTCACCGGCACGGCCGGCGCGACCGGTGCGGCCGATGCGGTGGATGTAGGCCTCGGTGTCGTAGGGGATGTCGTAGTTGACGACATGGCTGATGCGCTCGACATCAAGCCCGCGCGCGGCGACGTCAGTGGCAACCAGGATATCGAGCGCGCCGCTGCGCAGCTGATCCACCATCTGCTCGCGCTGTTGCTGCGGCATGTCGCCGTTGAGCGCGGAGGCGGCCCAGCCACGGGCGCTGAGACGAGCGGCCAGCTCGGTGGTCGCGGTCTTGGTGCGCACGAACAGCAGCAGCCCTTCGAACGGCTCCACCTCGAGGATGCGGGTGAGGGCATCGAGCTTATGCATGCCGCTGACCAGCCAATAGCGCTGGCGGATGGTCTCGGCAGTTGCGGTCGCCGCCTTGATGCTGATCGACTGCGGATCATTCAGGTGGCGTTGGGCGATGCGCTGGATCTGGCTCGGCAGGGTGGCCGAGAACAGCGCAATCTGGCGTTGCGGCGGCGTCTGCTCCAGAATCCACTCGACGTCGTCGATGAAGCCCATGCGCAGCATTTCATCGGCCTCGTCGAGCACCAACGCCTGCAACGTATCGAGTCGCAAGGTACCCTTACGCATGTGGTCCATGATGCGCCCCGGGGTTCCGACCACCAGGTGCACGCCGCGTTTGAGCTGGCGGATCTGTCCGCCATAGTCAGAGCCGCCATAGATTGGCAGCACATTGAAGCCGCCGAGCGCGCTGGCATAGCGTTGACATGCCTCGGCGACCTGTAAGGCCAGCTCGCGGGTGGGTGTCAGCACCAGCACCTGGGGCGTGCGCTGGGCGAGATCGATGCGCGCGAGTAGCGGCAGCGCGAAGGCCGCGGTCTTGCCGGTGCCGGTGGGCGCGTGGCCGAGCAGGTCACGGCCGGCGAGCAGGTGCGGGATGGTCGCGGCTTGGATCGGCGAGGGCGTCTCGTAGCCAACGCTGTCGAGCGCGGTCAATAGGGCGGGCGGCAGCCCAAGCTCGGCGAAGCTCGGGGTGGATGAAGCGTCTGACATGTGGCAGGGCCTAAGGGCGGGAAGAGGAAGGCAGGTCGACGGGCGCATCGGCGCCACGCATGGGGCCTGCAAGTCGAATCAGCCCAACAGTGTAGCGCAGCTTGGCTGCCGAGCTTGTAACAATCGTCACGGGGTTGCTGTGGCGGGGAGAGCACATGCAGATCTGGGTTGATGCCGACGCCACGCCGAATCCGGTCAAGGTCATCCTTTATCGGGCTGCGGAGCGCGTGGATCTGCCGTTGACGCTGGTCGCTAACCAGCCGCTGCAGGTGCCGTCGCTGGCGCGGATCAAGGCGGTGCGGGTGGGCGCCGGCTTTGATGTGGCCGATGACTATATCGTCCAGCATGCGCGCGCCGGCGATCTGGTTATTACTGCGGACATTCCGCTGGCAGCGGAACTCGTCGCGAAGGGCTGTCAGGTCTTGAGTCCGCGCGGCGAGCTGTTTACGACGGAAACGGTGCGTCAGCGTCTCAATATGCGCGACTTTCTCGACACCATGCGCGCCAGCGGTCTAGATACCGGTGGGCCACCGGCCTATAGCCAGGCAGACCGCCAAGCCTTCGCCAACGCGCTCGATCGCATTCTGGCGCGGGCGAAGCCTGATGAGCCTGATGCCTCGCGATGAGGCTATTCAGGCTGTCGCCTATCGCGTTCAGCTGCGCCATGCTGACCATCGGGCGCGGATCTCAATCCGCGGCAACGGCGCGCAGCTCTCCCGGATAATGCTGGCGAATCCAGGCCTCGACCTCAGCCGAGATCTGCTTCGGCGACTTGCCCTCGGTTGCAATGGGCTTGCCGATGCGCAGTCTGATGGTCCCGGGCAGGCGCAGCAAGGAGCGGCTGGGCCAGCAGTCGCCGCTGTTGTGGGACATCGGTAAGACCTCGACTCCCGCGCGCGCCGCGAGCATCGCGCCGCCGAGGTTGAATTGGCCGATGGTGCCGGGCGATTGACGGGTTCCCTCCGGATAGATGACGACGCTGATTCCCTCCCGCAGCCGTTCTTGGCCGACGCGCAACAGCGTTTTGAGCGCCTGCGAGCCTTTCGAGCGGTCGATCGCGATCGGTCGCAACAGGATGAGCGCCCAGCCGAAGAACGGCACCCATAGGAGCTCGCGCTTGAGGATGGTGGCCTGTGGTGAGACAAGGATCTGGAGATAAAAGGTCTCCCACTGGCTCTGGTGGTTACTCATGACCACGACAGGCCGTCCCCTCGGGATGTTCTCCAGCCCTTCGACCCCGATGCTGACAGCATTCAGCCGCTGCAAGAGCGACATGGTGGCCCTTGACCAGAGATTGACGAACCAATAGCGCTGCTCGAAGGTTTGAAAAGGGGCCACGCTAAGCGAGATCAGGCTGTGGACGATGCCCATGAGGTTGTAGAGGCCGAAGAACAACAGGCTTAGGAGCCAGGTCTTGATGCTGATCGGGGGCGAGGCATTGGGGGACGAAGCGGTGGGCATCTGGTCCAACTGAGATCGGTGGTGGATGCTCGATTATCCCCTGGCATCTCGTCCGCTGAAAGGGCGATGCGTCCTGAGCTAAGCCACCCGGCCGCCGATTCGCTGTCGGCAGGGTTCACAGGCTCTCTTGCGGGTCGATGTCGATGCTCCAGCGCAACCTGCGATGGCCTTCATGGGCTCGGAGCGCGGGGAGCAACCGATCGATCAGCGCGTGCAGCGGTCCACGCTGGCTGCACTGCAACAGTAGCTGGGCACGGAAGCGACCGGCTCGGCGCTCCATGCTCGCCGGTGCCGGCCCCCAGAGCTCGACTGGTCCAGGCTCGAGCGCTAAGGCGAGCGCCCGCGCGTCGCGGAGAAAATCGAATCCGAGCTGCTCGGTGCGGCTATCGGCGCGCAGCAAGGCTTGGAAGCTGAACGGGGGCAGTCGAGCCTCGGCACGCTCGTTCAGTGCCGCGGCAGCGAAGGAGGAATAACCTTGCCGCAGCAGCCGGATCAGCAGTGGATGATCGGGATGCCGCGTCTGCACCAGTACAGTGCCCGGTCGCTCGGCACGCCCGGCACGCCCGGCCACCTGGATCAAGAGCTGCGCCATGCGCTCGGTAGCGCGAAAGTCACTGCCATACAGCCCGTGGTCGAGGTCCAGAATACCGACTAGAGTCACGCCGGGCAGGTGATGGCCCTTGGCCAGCATCTGGGTGCCGAGCAGGATCGGATAGGCGCCATCCCGTGCTGCGGCCAGCAGGCGTTCCAGTTCGCCTTTGCGGCGCGTATTGTCGCGATCGATCCTGGCCAAGGGGATGCCGGGGAAGCGTTGCCTTAGGCTGTCCTCGACGCGCTCGGTGCCTTGCCCGAGTGGCCGCAGATCGGGCGATTCGCAGTAGGGACATTGCACCGGCAGCGGACGCTGATCCCCACAGTGGTGGCAGATCAACTGGCCATGGCCTCGGTGCAGCGTCATGCGCGCATCGCAGTGCTGGCAGACGCTGATCCAGCCGCAGTCATGGCAGGTCAAGACCGGTGCGAAGCCGCGCCGATTGAGGAATAACAGCACCTGATTGCCGGCCTCGATCACCTCGGCCATGCGCGTCAACAAGGCGTGCGAGAGGCCGGTGATCAAGGGCTGAGCGCGGATATCGGCGAGCAGGAAGCGCGGTGCCTGCGCGCCACCCGCCCGGCGGTGCAGTTGCAGGTGCTGATAACGCCCGCGCTCAGCATTGCGCAGGGTCTCGAGCGATGGCGTTGCCGAGCCCAGCAGCACGGGGCATTGACTCATTTGGCCGCGGCGCACCGCAAGGTCGCGGGCCGAGTAGCGGAATCCATCCTGCTGCTTGAGCGAGACATCGTGCTCTTCGTCGACAATCACCAGGCCAAGCTCGGGCAGTGGGGTGAAGATGGCAGAGCGGGTACCGAGCACCAGGCGCGCTTGGCCGCAGGCGGCACGTCGCCAAGCGATCTCGCGCTCGCGCTCGGCGAGCCCGGAGTGCAGCACCACAGACTCGGCACTGATGCGGTGCGAGAAACGTTCGGCGAGCTGCGGCGTCAGGCCAATCTCAGGGACCAAGACTAGGATCTGCTGTCCCCGCTCGAGGGTGCTATTGATCAGCCGGATATAGACCTCGGTCTTACCGCTGCCGGTGACGCCATCGAGCAGAAAGCAGTTGAAGCCGCTGGCTTGGTTAAGGGTCTCAACTGCGCGCTGCTGTTCGTCGTTGAGCCTTGGGATCAGCATCGAGTCTGCGGCTGGATCGGGTCGTGCTGGTCCATCGGTGGGCTTCGATACCGGGCATCGCTCAATCAGGCCTTTTGCCTCCAGGGCCTTGAGTGCGGCTCGGCAATCGCCGAGCTGGCCACGCAGAGCAGCATCGTCGAGTCCCAAGGGGCGGGTCAGCAAGGCCGCCAGTGTTGCGGCTTGGCGTGGTGCGCGCGAGAGCTGTTGCAAGCGGCCGTTATCGCTCGCTGCTGTCGGTCGCCAGCCCTTGAGCGCTTGCTCGCTGCTCGGGACTGGGCGGCGCAGACGAGAGGGGAGGGCGCTGAACAGGGCCTCCCCGGGCGGGCAGCGATAGTAGTCGGCTGCCCATCGGATCAAAGCGAGATCGGCGGCCGAGAGCAATGGCGCTTGGTCAAGACAGCGTTCGATGGGCTTGAGCCGATCCGGAGCGATCGCTGACTCACTCCGGCAGCCGACGATGATCCCAACCCGGCGGCTCCGACCAAAAGGAACGACGACGCGCTGTCCGATGTCGTAGTCGCTGACATCCGGCGGGGGGAGATAGTCGAAGACCTCGGGCAGTGGTGCCGCAACGGCCACTTGAACGATTGCCAAGACAGGTTCTCTAGCAGCGCTCATCGCGCAGTGCTAGGCGCAGTGCTAGCCCGGAAGATGAATGGCGTGTCATTCACGATGAAGACATGACGCTTGGTTGATGGCTTGTCCGATAGCTTGCCCGAGATCGCTGAGCGTGTATTATTGCCGCGACGATCTGGTCGCTGTCGAATCCTTATCGATCCCGAGCGCGGTTTCCGAGCTATGTTGTCACTGAGCCAACAGATCCTGCGTACTGATCTTGCCGGTATGCCACTGGAGTGGATCGACTACAAGGCCGCCGCTCGACTCTATTTTCTCGGGCAGGTAGCCTATTCTTGCGGCAACCCGATGATCTTGCTACGCGGTGGCATCAACGCGCTCACGCGCCTGCGAAGCGAGCTGCAGATCCATTCGATCATCGCGACCCAGGGCACGCATCACGGACCGACCAAGTTCGCTGAGGATTATGTGCCGCCGTTGTCGAATCGGACCCTCTTCCAGCGGGACGACCACCTCTGTCTTTACTGCGGTGGACGGTTCTCGGCAAGCTACCTCTCGCGCGACCATGTGCGGCCAGTCAGCAAGGGTGGTCAGGATGATTGGAGCAACGTCGTCACGGCCTGTATTCGGTGCAATAACTACAAGGCCGGCCGCACCCCTGAAGATGCGGGGATGCAGCTACTGGCCGTGCCGTTTGCGCCGACCCATGTCGAATATATTTATCTCATGGGCCGTCACGTGCTGGCCGATCAGATGGCCTTCCTGCGCGCGCATTTTCCTCGCACCAGCCCATTGCTTCGCCGCTTGAGCGATGGCTGATCAACGCGAGCAGGTGCGCGTCTGATGACGGATTGGCAGGCCATCGTCGAGCAGATCAACGCCGTTTCAGGCCGTCAGTTGCAGCCAGGACGACCTCAGACCATCGGTGGCGGCTGTATCAATCAGGCCGTCGTTCTTGGCGAGGGAGATCAGCGCGTCTTCATCAAGCTGAATCGTGCTGATTTGCTGGCGATGTTTGAGGCGGAGGCTGCAGGCTTGGCTGAGATGGCTTCCACCCAGAGTCTTCGGGTGCCCGAGCCGCTTTGTACTGGCGTGCAGCGCGGCCAAGCGTTTATCGCGATGGAGTACATCGCGCTTGGCGGGCGGCGGGGCGATGCTGTTGCCGCTGGACGGCAGCTCGCCGAGATGCATCGAGCGACCCGGCCTCGCTTCGGTTGGGACCGAGACAATACTATCGGCTCAACGCCCCAGCTCAATACTGAGCGCGACGATTGGGTTGCGTTCTGGTCCGACCAGCGGCTGGGTTTCCAACTGAAGCTCGCGGCTCAGAATGGCTACGGGGGGCGTCTGCAACAGCGTGGCGAGCACTTGCGCCAAGGGCTTGCGGCACTGCTCGAACAGGCTCCGCCGGCGTCGCTCCTGCATGGCGACTTATGGGGCGGAAATATCGGCTACACAGCGAATGGAGAGCCGGTGATCTTTGATCCGGCTTGCTACTACGGTGATCGTGAGGCGGATCTGGCGATGACCGAGCTGTTTGGGGGCTTCGGCGGGGCGTTTCGGGCTGCTTATGAAGAGGCTTGGCCCTTGAGCCCCGGCTATTCGGTTCGCAAGCAGCTCTACAACCTGTATCACATCCTTAACCATCTAAACCTCTTTGGCGGAGGCTATCTCAGCCAGGCCGAGAGCATGATCGAGCGACTCTTGGCTGAGCTTGGCTGATCTTGGCTTGGCTTGGCTTGGCTTGGCTTGGCTTGGCTTGAGCGGGGCAAGGGTGTGGGGATGCGATCTCCTCGGCTGCAGGTTTCGCTCCTGTGACCATTATGTTAAAAGCTTGGGCTGGTGAGCGTTTTCTGTTCGCCAACGGAGTTCCCTTAGCCCAAGGCACGTTCTGGTACCTATCTTCTCCAATGGCTCGTGAGCTACTACTGCTGCGACACGCTAAGTCGGATTGGGACACTGATACGGGGTCTGACATTGAGCGCCCACTTGCCAAGCGTGGTAAGCGGGATGCGCCCCGAATTGGCGAATGGCTCTACCGGGAAGGTCTGGTGCCCTCTCTCATTCTGAGCTCGACGGCCGAGCGTGCTCGCGAGACAACCTTGCGTGTCTGCAAGGGACTCGACTACAAGAAACGTGACATCAAGTGGGAGCCGGCTATCTATGAGGCCGATCTCGAGACGCTGCTGCGCCTGCTTGCTGACTACGAGCATGCCCCAAGCACGGTGCTGATGGTTGGCCACAATCCCGGTCTAGAGGATTTGCTGCGGTATCTGGCGGAGGATGATCTGGATGAGCGCAAGGATGAGAAACTGCTACCGACAGCAGCCTTGGCTCGATTGGAGATGCCCGACGATTGGTGCTCGCTAGAGGCGGGCTCAGCGGTACTCTCAAGGGTGATTCGCCCGAAAGCGCTGAAATAGCCGCTGCCAATACCCGCCGAAATTGCCAAGGCTTGCATTGCATTGGCGTTCTGCCATCGCCTGATGTTGTGCGCCCCAAACGGCCGGCGCCGGCTCCCGAATCCCCTTCCTCTGTCTCATGGAGACATCTGGAAAGAGCCGCGGAGCCGGCGCTCAGTGCGATCGAGTGTTGCTGATCGCTGCTGATGCTCGGTGCTTGCCTGATGGCGGGCTGAGCCTTCAGCTTCAGCAGAGGCTACAGAGCAGCCCTGCTGTTACAGGTTGGTCCTGTATTCAACCGCCCCAGTACGCGCCGTAAGGGCTGACGGTGAACAGGAACGCATGGACCAGGATGGCCAGCAAGAATACGGACATCAGGATCGGAACCAGCCAAGTGGCGGGATTCAGGACGAGCCAGACTTTCCAATCGTCTTCAGGGTTTTTTGGGCGTGCGATTTCGGCCATTTCTCAGCTCTCTATGCGGATTCAGTAATTGTGCTTTGAAGCGGGTTTGATCAGCGACTGATCAGAACCAGGGCTTCCAAGCCAGTACGAGGATGTGAGCAACCGCCGCGATGCCGACGAAAGCGGTATAGGTGGTCTTGAACTGCTCATGAAACTCTTTGGCTTGATCTGGGGTCAGGCCCGAAAGGCTAGCGTCTGCCATTGAATGACTCCTTACGAGGTTTTAGTGCCGCGCCCTAAGGTTAACGGCGATGATCATGGAACAAGGATTGTTCGATGATGATTGATTCGACGAGCGGCTATTTACTCAGCTGCTGGAGCTGGAGCAGCTTCGGCAGCAACTGGAGCGGCGTCGCCAACCCAGTACTCGCTGTATGGGCTAACCGAGAACAGGAAGGCATGGATCAGGATGCCGAGCACAAACACTGACATCAGGATCGGCACCAGCCAAGTTGCCGGGTTCAGAACCAGCCAAATCCGGTAGTCCTGTTCTTTCGGCTTATAGTTCATGACGTCTTGGAACATGATTGAGTCCTCTATCGAGTTAGTTCAGGTGGTGCGCTTAGAGCTGGTTCTTCAGAACCAAGGCTTCCAAGCCAGCACCAGGATATGTGCGACAGCAGCGATACCGACGAAAGCGGTATAGGTGGTCTTGAACTGCTCGTGGAACTCTTTTGCTTGCTCAGGCGTCAGGCCAGAAAGACTTTTCATGTCAGCCATTTACATACCCTCCAAAGGGGCTTGTGACATTGGCCGCGGCGAGTGCTGCGGCGGGAATCGACCCGGCTTAAGGTGTCGAGTCGAGCTGAACGACCGGCGGTGCCGGGAAGGCGTTTCCGTCTGCCAACTCGTGTTTCCATGGCTGTCAGTTTAGTCTGACAGATATAAATGTCAACCCAAATGTACAGATTCCTTTGCGGTTTCTTATTTTTGCCCTGTTTTTGTGATTTAAGATTATGTTTATATTGATAAAATTAGGTTTTCGCTCTGGTGTCTCGCTAGCCTGACAGTGCGGAGATTGACAATCCTGGGGCGATCTCGGCTGATGTGAAGGGCCGTTGCCCAGGCTGCATTGACAGGCTCTTGTGGTGAGTTGGCCTGCTGCGAGGCGCTCGAAAAGACCTCGAGAACAAGATTAAGTCATTAAAAACAGCAGGTTGCCGGTTTTGTCCGCTGTTGGCTTCAGAGGTCGTGGAGATTTCGGTGGGGCTGAGCGCGCTGGATCGATGCAACGATCCCGATGGTTGCTTGGCTGATCTAGCGCAACCCTGATGGGGAGTGGTGAGTGGCGGAGGGGGGAGCGTTGCGCCCGCTAGGGGCGCAGAGCAGCGATTGGCGGTTGGCTGGGCGTTAGTCGACGCGTCGCGCAGCCTTCTGCCAGGGTGAGACGATCCCTAGCAGATGCGCCATGTCTTTCATGAAGATCCGCAGATGGGCGGCAGGCTTGGCGCGTACCAAGCGCTTATGCATATAGGCCTCCCAGGTCAGATGTTGGATATCGGGGTCATCGCAGAGGCTCACGAAGCGCTCGCGGCGCTTGTCGCTCTTGTACCAGAAGCGCTGCATGATCCCGAGAATCCAGAACACCCGGCCATGAGCCTTCATGAACCGCTTGCGGGCGCTGGCGAGCGCCTTGGCATTGCCGGTGGCCAGGAGCTCCTCGACCGCATCACCGGCGAGGCGGCCGCCGACCAAGGCGTAGTAGATGCCTTCACCGGAGGCTGGGGCGACAACCCCGGCGGCATCGCCAGCCAGCACCAGATCGCGATCGTTGTCCCATTTCTTCAGCGGGTGCAGCGGGATCGGTGCGCCCTCGCGGCGCAGGGTCTCGCACTGGTCGAGCCCGGTCTCCTTGCGCAGTTGGTCGACCGCGTCGTGTAACGAGAAGCCCTTCAGTTCGGTGCCGACACCGATGCTGGTGGTGTCGCCGTGGGGGAAGATCCAGGCGTAGAAGTCGGGTGAGAGCTTGCCCTGGTAGTAGACGTCGCAACGGGTGGGGTCGAAGTCGTGTAGGCCTTGACCCGAGGTCGGCGCAGGCGAGCGGACGATCTCGTGATAGGCGGCCACATGTGGAAGCTCCTTGGCGCCGGGCACGCACTGCTTGGCGACCGATGACATGGCCCCGTCGGCGCCGATCACCGCCCGTGCGCGCACCGTCTCGGTGGCACTCCGATCGCTGGCCTCGGCCGGCCGGAATTCGATCAGCGCGGTGCCGTCGGTATCGCGCAAGACCCGGGTGAAGGTGCCGTTGCGGCGCTCGGCGCCGGCGTTGGCAGCGCGCTCTCGCAGCCATTCATCGAAGGGCTCGCGATCGACCATGCCGACATAGCCGCCATTGATCGGCATGTCGACGTGGCGGTCGCTCGGCGCCACCATGCGGGCAGAGCTGATCTTGGCGACCAACTGCTCATCGGGGATCTCGAACTCTTCGATCGCCTTGGGGGGGATCGCGCCGCCGCAGGGCTTGATGCGCCCTGGGCGGTCGAGCAGCAGGACCTTGCGGTTGCGCTTGGCCAGATCAGTGGCGGCGGTCGCCCCGGCCGGACCGCCACCAACGATGACCACATCATAGGTCTCGGAATTTGCCATCAGTCTCACCTTTGGGGTTATTTGTTGTCGAGGGCTGTGGCCGCGGTATCGGCCAACCGCGGTGTTGCCTTGCGGGCACGCGGGATCTCTGCTCTTGGCGTATGTGCTTGACTCAGGATGCCGTGGCGATCACGGCGCGCGCTGCGAACGCGCTCACCATCATGCCGCTGACATAGACCGTCACGCCAAGCGCACTGAGCCAGGTGGCGCGGGCGACGGGGTCTTCCAAGAAACGGGTCATTAGCGTGATCTGTACCATCACCAGTGCCGCGACCGCTGCGGCGTGGACCGGTTGCATCCAGGAGAACAGCAGCCCGACGACGACGAGCTGCGGGATGATCATGACGAGGCAGGCGACCCAAGCGGCACCCCGCACGCCAAGCTGCACCGGCAGCGAGCGCACACCCATCTGTTTGTCACCCTCGATCGCCTTAAAATCGTTCAGGGTCATGATGCCATGCGCGCCCAATCCATAGAGGAAGGCCAGCGCGAGGATGCGCCAATCCGGCATCGCACCGCCGATCATCACCGCGGCGCCGGTAATCCAAGCCAAACTTTCATACGAGAAGCCGACCGCAGCGTTACCAAACCAGCCGTTCTGTTTCAGTCGCAGCGGTGGTGCGCTATAGGCCCAGGCCAGCGCTAAGCCGACGACGGTGGCACCGAAGACCCAGGGGCCAAGCACCAGCGCCAGCAGCAGTGACATCAGGGTCCAGATGATCGAGAGCTTGTAGCCCCAGTCACCCGGGATGCGACCCGAGGGGATCGGTCGGTTTGGCTCGTTGATCGCATCGACCTCGCGGTCGTACCAGTCGTTCACGACCTGACTGGTTGCGCAGAGCAGCGGGCCGGCCAGGATGACGCCGGCGAGCAACAGCAGCCAATGCTCGACGATCGAGGCGCCGGAAGAGACCACGCCGCAGGCGAAGGCCCACATCGGCGGGAACCAGGTGATGGGATGCAGGACCTCGAGGATGGCCGAGGGCTCGGGGCGGTTCGCCGAAGCGGCGGGGGTAGCCGGCTCTATCATGGGTTCAGTTGGTCGAGTCTAGGTCGGTTGGTTGCGAGCGGAAATCGGGAAAGTTTAGCCCGAAGCCCAGGGCAGGACCGCTGTGCTGCACAGGAACGCTGATCAGGGTCAAGCCGCGGCGAACGTCCAAGCATGCACGGGCGCGAGCGCGCAGCTGATTTAAGGCGATGCCTTAGGGGCTGCGAGCGGGTTGATCGCCGCCGCCTTCGGCTGCGGCGTCGCTCAGGCCATAACGCCTGAGCTTGACATAGAGACTCTGCCGGCTGAGGCCGAGCAGCTCGGCTGCGGAGGCCCGGTTATCGCCGGTGAGCTCGAGCGCGGCCTCGATGCAAAGCCGTTCGATCATATCGGAGGACTCGCGCACGACCTCCTTCAAAGGCACCCGTCCAACTAGCTCCGTGAGATGTTCGACGGAGCGCGGGAGAGCCTGCTCGCTCCCGCTTGCGGCGGAGACGCGGCGGTCGACGTTGCGGATGATGAAGCCGAAATTGGGCTGCTCGCCATTCTGAATGGCGACTGCCGAGATCTCCACCTCGCTACTGGCTCCGAAGTCGCTGCGGATCGTGGTTGCAAATAGCCGAACCGCGCCATGCTGGCGCAGGTTCGCAAGCAACACATTGAGGTCGACGCCAGGGCGGCCGAGCCAGCGGTCAAGGGATTCACCGCGAACCTGATCTTCGCTGTTAGCCTGAGTGAGATCAAGAAAAGCGGTATTTGCGTTCAGGATGCGGCCGTCCTGCGCCGTCACCACGATGCCATCGGGTGCCCGTTCCATGATCTTCGCCAGCCGCGAGCTGGGTTCGGACTTCTCCGCCGCGCCTTCCGCGGAGCGGGCGATCTGTGCGAGCCGGAGCAGGACGAGCGAGGTGTTCTCCTGACGAATCAGTGCCGCCGAGATGCTGAGCTCAATGCCATTGCGCAGGCGTGCGCGGATATCGCTGGCACGCCCAGCTGCGCGCACACCGGCAATCAGGGATTCGACCGCTCGCGTGCCGGCCTCGTCGAAACCCTCGGGGAAATGGCGTCCAACCAGACGCCTGGGATCGGACACAAGCAACTGGCTTGCGGCTGGGTTGGCCTCCACGACCTTTCCAGTCGTCGGGTCCATCACCAAGACCGCATCCGAAGAGGATCGGAACAGGAGGCGATAGCGGGTCTCCAGCTGGCGCAGCCGCCAGTAGTCGCGCTCCAGCGATTGCTGGGCATCGACCAAGCGCTGTTGTAGCGCCGCGAAACCTTGGAGATCGCGACCGATGGCAATCAGATGGTCGTGACTGCCGAGGCGGGTCGCGCAATAGCGCACCGGAACCTCGCCGCCAGTGCGCGAGATATGGGCGAGTTGCTGCCAGATAGGCGCGCCGCTGTCCTTTAAGGCATCGGTGATCAAGGTCTCGACCCGGCCACGGCTCTCCGCGGTGACCGTGTCGCTCCAGGAGCGACCGACCCAGTCATCGGAGATCTGTGCGCTGAGCTCGTCGTTGCCCAGGGCGACGTCGCGGATCATCCCCTTTTGGTCGAGGATAAGGGCGATATCTGACGCCGCGGCGATGAGCGTAGCGACACGGTCGGTATCAACTTTTCCGAGGGCGGCTTGCGGTGCGTCAAACGGCTTCACAATCGCCTGCTCCAGGCCGCACACGGCCTGACCCAGGGCCTCGGCCAGCCCAGAGCCTGATCAGTGTCCTCCACGCAACGAACCCTGCGATGGCGCCCGCGCCAGCTCGCTTCACGTCATCACCTCGGCTCCCCCCTCTACCGCAGCGGGGTGGTTTGCGCCCGTCGAGCCCGAAGGGCCTTGATCAAAACCCATTGTTTTTTGTGGGAAATGATCCGCGACTTGCGCGGCGCTGCGGGCAACATTCGACGTTTCGCGCCTTGCGGTGTGTCGTTAGCCTCGCGTTTTGACCGGGGCAGGATTGACCGAACACAGAGACAGCACAACGCGCACGCCGTTGACCCCTTATTAGGTAGTCGCGAGGCGTCGATCTGTCAAGTATTCTTTACGTTAAGCTGAGTTGACATGTTTGGGGATGCAGACTAGATTCCTTATACGGCGGCACTTCCCAAACACTGCACGAGGAGGCTAATGCGTCAGCCCGTGAAAAGGCATGACCAGCATCAACTGCTGTATACGCCAGAAGAGCGTCAACGGCGCGATGAGACCCCTTGGACCCTGGTCCAAGGCATCTTGGCGCCTTTGCAGTTTCTGGTGTTCCTGGTCAGCTTGGTGTTGGTGATCCGCTATCTGGCAACGGGCGCGGGCGAGATAGCCGCGACCGTCTCGGTCGTGATCAAGACTTTGATCCTTTACTTGATCATGATCACGGGATCGATCTGGGAGAAGGTCGTTTTTGGTAAATACCTCTTTGCCCCCGCGTTTTTCTGGGAAGATGTGTTTAGCATGCTGGTGCTGGCGTTGCACACGGCCTATCTGGTCGCGGTCTTCGGTGGCTTCATGGATGTCAGGGGGCAACTCTTGCTCGCCCTGGCGGCCTATGCCGCCTATGTGATCAACGCGACTCAGTTCATCCTCAAGCTGCGGGCAGCACGTCTGTCAGCACAACGTCTGGATGCCGAGCAGGCCGCTTCCCTGGGGGCGAGCGAATGACAGGCGCGATGGGTTTATCCCCCACAGCGGGCGAAGCAGTCACCTGCGGCCATTCTGGCGTCGCCTCGGGTCGGGTTTCGGTGCGACAGGAGCAGGGCCAGCGCCAGGTCTTTTGCGGACTGGCTGGCATCGTCTGGCTGCATCGGAAGATCCAAGACGCCTTCTTTCTGGTCGTTGGCTCACGCACCTGCGCGCATCTGCTGCAGTCGGCCGCCGGCGTCATGATCTTCGCTGAGCCGCGCTTTGCGACCGCCGTGCTCGATGATCGTGATCTGGCAGGCCTCGCCGATTGCAATGAAGAGCTGGATCGGGTGGTGACCGAACTGTTGGCGCGTCGGCCTGATATTGGCACCTTATTTTTGGTCGCCTCCTGTCCGTCGGAGGTGATCAAGCTTGATCTCGATAATGCCGCAGAGCGTCTGGCGCGTCATCAGCAAGGGCGTGTGCGGGTGCTCGCCTACAGTGGCAGCGGTCTGGATACCACCTTTACTCAGGGCGAGGATACCTGCCTGACCGCGTTGGTCCCGGAGCTGCCCGAAGCGCCTGCGGGCACCGATGCACTGCTGGTGCTGGGCACGCTACCGGATGTGGTCGAGGATCAGTTCCGGCGCTTGTTCGATGCGCTCGGAATCCCATCGCTCTCCTTCCTGCCGCCGCGACGCGGAAGCGAGCTGCCGGCGGTCGGTCCAGGTACGCGGCTACTTGCAGCGCAGCCCTTCGTCGGTGGCACGGCTGCGGCCTTGGTCGCACGGGGGGCGACGCTCCTCGAAGCCCCCTATCCCTTCGGGGTGGAGGGCACGCGAGCCTGGCTGGGTGCCGCGGCGTCGGCCTTCGGCGTCTCAGCTGCACGGGTTGAGGAGGTCACGGCACCGGCTGCCGCTCGCGCCGAGCGCGGTCTCGAGCGGTACCGTGCGCAGCTGGCTGGTAAGCGCATCAGTTTTCTGCCAGATTCCCAGCTTGAGATTCCGCTTGCGCGATTCCTGCAGCGCGAATGCGGGATGGAGTTGGTCGAGATTGGTGTGCCCTATCTCGATCGGCGCATGATGGGGGTCGAGCTCGACTGGCTGCCATCAAACGTACGCTTGACCGAGGGACAGGACGTGGAGCGCCAGCTCGACCGTCTGCGTGAGGATCGGCCGGATCTGACCGTCTGCGGTCTCGGTCTCGCCAACCCACTCGAGGCCGAGGGGCTGACCACGAAATGGTCGATCGAGCTGGTGTTCTCACCGGTGCACGGTTTCGACCAGGCCGCCGACCTGGCCGAGCTCTTCGTGCGCCCACTTAACCGCCGCACGCGGCTCGCGTTCTGATCCGCCGGTCCGAATCGATAGCATGCAACTGACTGTTTGGACATACGAAGGCCCGCCCCACATGGGCGCCATCCGCATCGCTGCCTCGATGCAGGGCGTGCATTGCGTGCTGCATGCGCCGCAGGGTGATAGCTACGCGGACCTGCTGTTTACCATGATTGCGCGCAGCGCCAAGCGCCCACCGGTCACTTACACGAGCTTCCAAGCCCGCGATATGGGGGCGGATACGGCCGAGCTGGTACGCAGGACATTGCGGGAAACGGTCGAGCGTTTTCAGCCGCGCGCGCTATTGGTCGGCGAGGCCTGCACCGGCGAGCTGCTGCAAGATCAGCCGGCGGCGCTCGCGCAGGGGATGGGGTTCGATTGCCCCGTGGTGCCGCTTGAGCTGCCCGCGTTTACGCGCAAGGAGAGTTGGGGTGCCAGTGAGACCTTCCTCCAGTTGGTGCGCAGTCTGCTGCGTGGCCAGCCACCGCGCCTGCGCGATCCGGTTGCTGAAGGCCGGCGTCCGCGCGCCAACCTGCTCGGCGCCACGGCGCTCGGCTTCCGTTGCCGCGATGATATCGTCGAGGTCACCAAGCTGCTCGAGAGTGCTGGGGTTGATGTCAACCTGAGCGCCCCGGCCGGCGCCTCGCCGGAGGATCTTCGGCGTATCCCGGATGCCGACTTCAATGTCTGCCTCTATCCCGAGATCGCCCAGAGCACCTGTGTCTGGCTCGAGCGGATGTTCAAGCAGCCTTGGGTCAAGGGGGTTCCGATCGGGGTTGGCGCGACGCGCGATTTCTTGGTCGAGGTCGGCGAGGTTGCCGGCATCGATACCAGCGCTGCGATTGCCGCGGGCCGCACCCGCCTGCCCTGGTTCTCGCGTTCGGTGGATTCGACCTATCTGACCGGCAAACGCGTGTTCATCTTCGGCGATGCCAGCCACGCAATCGCCGCTGCGCGGATCGCGACTGAAGAGCTGGGCTTTGAGGTCGTCGGGCTCGGGAGTTACAGTCGCGAGTTTGCGCGCGAGCTGCGTGCTGCCGCCGAAGGCTATGGTGTCGAAGCGCTGATCAGCGATGACTATCTTGAGGTTGAAGCCGCGGTGCTCGATCTCGCGCCGGAGTTGGTGCTGGGCACACAGATGGAGCGCCACATCGCTAAGCGCGCGGGTATCCCCTGTGCGGTGATTTCAGCGCCTGTGCATGTGCAAGATTTTCCAGCGCGCTATGCCCCGCAGATGGGCTTTGAGGGCGCCAACGTGATCTTCGATACCTGGGTCCATCCGCTGATGATGGGCTTGGAAGAACATTTGATCACGATGTTCCGTGAAGACGAGGAGTTTCATGACGAGGCGGTTGCCTCCCACCTCGGGTCCGGCAGTGTTTCCGCGGCGAGCGCGGATGCGGGAGCCCGAAGCCCGGCCTCGACTGGGCCAAGCACGAGCGCGGACGGCATTGGGGCTGATGCTGCGCCCGTTTGGGAGCCAGAGGCAGAGCTGGAACTGAAGAAGATTCCCTTCTTCGTCCGTGGGAAGGCCCGTCGTAACACAGAACGCTTCGCCGCCGAGCGCGGTGTCGCCAGAATAACGGTCGAGACACTTTACGATGCCAAAGCCTACTTCGGTCGTTGATACGACACCTGTCAACGTTGTCATTGTCACGCTGGATAGCCATCTGGCCGGTGCGGTCGAGCGCGCGCGTCCGGCCCTGAAGCAGCAGCTTCCGGGGTTAAATCTCAGCTTGCATGCCGCCGCTGAATGGGACGATAACAAGGACGGACTCGAGCGCTGCGGCGGGACCGCGCGAGCGGACGACCTCTGTGGTCGCTGCCATGCGAATGGCGAATGCAAGCTGCAGCGTTGCCGGGCCGATATCTCCAAGGCCGATATCGTCGTCACCACCATGCTGTTCATGGAAGACCACATCAAGGCCGTGCTCCCCGCGCTGCAGGCGCGGCGCGACCATTGCGATGCGATGGTCGGCTGCATGTCCGCTGGTGAGATCATGCGGCTGACCCGCCTCGGCAAATTCAGCATGGATGGCTCGCAGACCGGTCCGATGGCGATTCTGAAGAAGCTGCGTGGCAATCGCGACCCGCAGAGCAAGAATGCAAGCGATGGCGCTCGCCAGATGGCGATGCTGCGTCGCATCCCGAAGATCCTGCGCTTCATCCCAGGGACGGCGCAGGATGTTCGGGCCTATTTCTTGATGCTGCAATATTGGCTGGCGGGCTCGGATGAGAACGTGGCCAACATGATTCGACTGCTGCTCGACCGCTACGCCAGTGGTCCGCGTGAGGTCTTCCGCGGCAAGCTCAAGGCCGCGCCGCCGGCTGAGTATCCCGAGGTCGGCGTCTTTCATCCACGGATGAAAGGGCGCATCACCGACCAGGTCAGTAAGCTGCCGGCGAAGAAAGGTGCGACCGGGACCGTCGGCCTACTGGTGATGCGCTCCTATGTGCTGGCCGGCAACACCGGCCATTACGACGGTGTCATCAAGGCACTCGAGGAGCGTGGCTTGCGCGTGATCCCGGCCTTTGCCAGCGGGCTGGATGCTCGGCCCGCGGTCGATCAGTTCTTCTTTCACAACGGCAAATGCGTGGTCGATGCCGTGGTCTCGCTGACCGGCTTCTCGCTAGTGGGTGGGCCGGCCTACAACGATGCTGCCGCGGCCCAAGAGGTTTTAGCGCGGCTTGATGTGCCTTATCTGGCTGCGCATCCGGTCGAGTTCCAGACCCTGGAGCAGTGGCAGGCCTCGGAGCGCGGGCTAATGCCGGTTGAGGCGACCATGATGGTCGCGATCCCCGAGCTTGACGGCTCCACCGGTCCCATCGTCTTCGGTGGTCGCTCGGCCGAGGCGGGGGTTGATCGCACCCGCGACATGCAGCCCCATCCCGAGCGCGCAAAGACCTTGGCTGCCCGTGTCGCGCGGCTGATCAAGCTGCGCCAGACGCCAGCCGCCGAGCGCAAGATTGCGATCGTGCTGTTCAACTTCCCGCCCAATGCCGGCAATACCGGTACCGCGGCTTACCTATCGGTCTTCGCCTCGCTGTATCGCACTCTGCAGGGGCTGAAGAACGAGGGCTATCAGGTCGAGGTGCCGGAAGACGTTGATGCGCTGCGCGAGCGCATTATCAATGGTAATGCCGCGCAGTACGGCGCCCATGCCAACGTCTTTACCCGGATTCCAGCCGATGATCACGTCCGTCGTGAGCCTTATCTGGCCGAGATCGAGGCCCAGTGGGGACCCGCGCCGGGTAAACAGCAGAGCGATGGCTCCGCGATCTTCGTGCTCGGTGAGCAGTTCGGCAATGTCTTCGTCGGTGTGCAGCCGAGCTTCGGCTACGAGGGCGATCCGATGCGGCTGCTGTTCGATAAGGGCTTCACGCCGACCCACGCCTTCAGCGCCTTCTGCCGCTTCTTGCGTGAGGACTTCGCCGCCAATGCGGTGTTGCACTTCGGCACCCATGGCGCGCTCGAGTTCATGCCGGGCAAGCAGGCTGGCATGTCTGGCGCTTGCTGGCCGGATCGGCTGATCGGCGATCTGCCGAATCTTTATCTCTATGCCTCGAACAACCCGTCCGAGGGCACCATCGCCAAGCGCCGCGCCGCGGCAACCCTGATCAGCTATCTGACCCCGCCGATCGCGAATGCGGGTCTCTATCGTGGCTTGGTCGATCTCAAGGGATCGATCGAGCGCTGGCGCAGCTTGGCCCCGGATGCTGCAGACGAAGAGCGCAATGAGCTCGCCGCGCTGATCCAGGCCCAGGCTGCCGAGCTGGATTTAGCGGCCATGGCCTCCGATGAAGAGCCAGAGTGGGATGCCACTGCTGGCGAGCGCATCCAGCGTCTCACCGATGCGCTGCTCGAGCTGGAATACACCCTGATCCCGCATGGCCTGCATGTGGTCGGTCAGCCGCCGACACCGACCGAGCGTCTGGATATGCTGATGGCGGTGGCCGAGTCGCGTATCGATCCCGACCATCCCATCGACCTCAAGCGCGGTGCGCTGGAGGCGCTGGTCAATGGCGGCGCTCCAGCGCTGGCGCTGCAGAAGGGTGGCATGGAGGTCACCGAGGCCAGCCTGAAGCTGATGGAAGATCTGGCCGGCTACGACAAGCTGCTCCACGAGGATCACGAGATGCCCGCCATCATGCGTGCGCTCGAGGGGCGTTTTGTCCGACCCGCGCCTGGTGGTGATCTGCTGCGCACGCCCGAGATCCTACCGACGGGCCGTAATCTGCATGGCTTCGATCCGTTCCGCATCCCCAGCCCGTTTGCGGTGCGCGAAGGTGCGCGTCACGCGCAGCAACTGCTCGATCGCCATATTCAGGATAACAATGCGATCCCCGAGTCGATCGCCTTAGTGCTCTGGGGGACCGACAACCTGAAGACCGAGGGTGGGCCGATCGCGCAGGCGCTCTGGCTGATGGGCGCCAAGCCCCGGCTCGATAGCTACGGGCGGGTCTGTGGCGCCGAGCTGATGCCCTTGGAGACGCTCGGGCGTCCGCGTATCGATGTCGTGATGACGCTCTCGGGCATCTTTCGTGACCTTTTGCCATTACAGACTAAACTCTTGGCTGAGGCCGCCTATTTGGCTGCGGTTGCTGATGAGTCAGTGGAGCAGAATTTTGTCCGTAAGCACACGCTGGCTTATCAGCAGGCTCATGATTGCGATCTGGAGACTGCCGCGCTGCGCGTGTTCAGTAATGCCGACGGCGCCTATGGCTCTAATGTCAATCATCTGATCGATAACAGTGGTTGGGACGAGGAAGACGAACTGGCCGAGACCTATACCCGCCGTAAGTGTTTTGCCTATGGCCGCGCCGGAGCACCGGTGCGTCAGGCCGAGCTGCTAAAGAGCGTGCTCAGCGATGTGCAGCTCGCCTACCAGAATCTCGACTCGGTCGAATTGGGCGTCACCACCGTGGATCACTACTTCGATACCCTCGGCGGCATCAGTCGCGCGGTGAGTCGCTCCAAGGGCGGCGATGTGCCGGTCTACATCGGTGATCAGACGCGCGGCGATGGCAAGGTACGCACGCTGGCCGAACAGGTCTCGTTGGAGACCCGCACCCGCATGCTGAACCCGAAATGGTACGAGGGCATGCTTGAGCACGGCTACGAGGGTGTGCGCCAGATCGAGGTCCATGTCACCAACACCATGGGCTGGTCCGCCACCACCGGCCAGGTCGCGCCCTGGGTCTACCAGCGCATGACCGAGACCTTCGTGCTCGATGAGGAGATGCGCGAGCGCCTCGCCGCGCTGAATCCGACCGCCTCGGCCAAGGTCGCGCAGCGTCTGATCGAGGCCCATGAGCGTAACTACTGGGCACCCGACGCCGAGACCCTGGAAGCCCTGCGCCAGGCCGGTGAAGAACTCGAAGACCGCCTCGAAGGCATTACCGAAGGAGTCGCTGCATGACCCTCGATGATCTGCCAACCACGATCTACGGTGGCGGCAAGCCGGCGGCAGCGCCTGCTCAGGGCGACTGTGATGCACCCGACTGCGGTGATGCTCAGCGCGGTGTGCCTAGGGGCGCCGACCCCAGGCTCGATGGCGAGGGCAGCGTGCAGGTGCAGCTCGACCCCAGTGAGCGCATCGACAAGGCGTTGGTGTTTGCGGTCTACGGCAAGGGCGGCATCGGCAAGAGCACGACCAGCTCCAACCTCTCGGTCGCCTTCTCTAAGCTTGGCAAGCGGGTGGTGCAGATCGGCTGTGATCCGAAGCACGACAGTACCTTCACGCTGACTAAGTGCCTGGTGCCGACCGTCATCGATGTGCTCGAGTCGGTCAATTTTCACCCCGAGGAGCTGCGGCTCGAAGACTTCGTCTACGACGGCTACAACGGCGTGATGTGCGTCGAGGCCGGTGGACCACCGGCCGGCACCGGTTGCGGCGGCTATGTCGTCGGCCAGACCGTGAAGCTGCTGAAGCAGCATCACATCCTCGATGACACCGATATCGTCGTCTTCGATGTGCTCGGCGATGTCGTCTGCGGTGGCTTTGCCGCGCCGCTGCAGCATGCCGACCGCGCGTTGATCGTCACCGCCAACGACTTCGACTCGATCTTCGCGATGAATCGCATCTCGACGGCGATCCTGGCCAAGGCCAAGAACTATAAGGTGCGCATCGGCGGCGTGATCGCCAACCGTAGCGACGAGACCGATCAGATCGATCGCTTCAATGCCGCGACCGGTCTCAAGACCATGGCCCATCTGCCGGCGCTGGATGTGATCCGCCGCTCGCGGCTGCGCAAGGCGACCCTGTTCGAGATGGATGCCGATGATCCGGATGTGGCGCATGCCCAGCAGCAGTACCTGCAGCTCGCAGAGACACTGTTGGCAGGCCCCGCGCCGCTCGAGGTGACGCCGATGCGTGATCGCGATCTGTTTGATTTCCTGGGCTTCGATTGAGCGCCGCGACCGAGTAACCATGATGCCCAACCTTTCGTATCAAGAACGCCGTAATCAGGTCGAGTCCTACTTCGACCGCACCGCGGTTGAGGCCTGGAAGCGGCTGACTTCGGATGCCCCGGTGAGCGGCATCCGCGCCACCGTGCGCGCCGGCCGCGATCGGATGCGCGCGACCTTGCTGGATTGGCTGCCGACCGATCTCAGTGGCAAGCGCCTGCTCGATGCCGGCTGCGGCACCGGTCTGTTGTCGGTCGAGGCAGCACGGCGCGGCGCCGAGGTCTACGCGGTAGATCTCTCGCCGACACTGATCGAGCACGCGCGTAAGCGCTTGCCGAGCGATCTGCCGGGGCGCATCGAATTCGCGGTCGGCGACATGTTGGCACCCGAACAAGGCGACTTCGATCACATCGTGGCGATGGATAGCCTCATCCATTACGAGCTTGAAGACGCGCTGGATGTGGTTGCTGGCTTTGTCGAGCGCGCGCGCACCTCGGTGCTGTTTACCTATGCACCACGCACACCGGCACTGGCGCTGATGCACGCCGTCGGTCAGTTCTTTCCCCGCAGTGATCGCTCGCCGGCGATCATCCCGATCCCTGAGTCGATGATGCAGGCTCGTCTCCGAGCGTCGGCTTGGTTTGATGGTTGGGAGATTGGCCGCAGCGAGCGGGTCGCTAAGGGCTTTTATACCTCGCAGGCGCTCGAACTGCGCCGCTGCACGGAGATCAACTAGCGATGTCGGCCTCGATGGGTGAGCTCAAGCGCCTCTTTTATCAAGAGGTTCTGCCGAAGTTTTTACCGTTCTCAGATGCTGCAACCAAAGAGTTGCCGCTCGGTCGACTGCTCCGCTTGGCGTTGTTTCAAGCCTCGGTTGGCATGATGATGGTCCTGCTGTACGGGACCCTGAACCGTGTCATGGTGGTCGAGAAGGGCGTGCCGCCCTGGCTCATCGGATTGATGGTGGCGCTCCCCGTGCTGGTCGCCCCGTTCCGGGCGCTGATCGGCTTCAAATCCGATATCCATGAATCGGCCTTCGGCTGGCGTCGGGTGCCTTTCATCTGGTTCGGCACCCTGATGCAGTTCGGCGGCCTAGCGATCATGCCGTTTGCGTTGCTACTGATGGCCGAAGGTGGCAGCGTGCCGACCTTTGTCACCTGGCTCGCCGCTGGACTCGCCTTCCTGATCGCCGGCGCCGGCCTGCATACCACGCAGACTGCTGGTCTAGCCCTCGCGACCGACCTTTCCACTGAGGACAAGCGTCCGCGGGTCATTGCGCTGCTCTTTGTGGTGCTGAACCTCAGCATGTTGGTGGCGTCGCTCGCGTTCGGCGCACTACTCAGCGGTTTTGACGAGATGAGCGTTGGTCAGGCGAATGGGCGCCTGATCGGCGTACTGCAGGGCACGGCGCTCGTGGCCGTCGCGCTGAATATGATCGCGCTCTGGAAGCAGGAATCGATCAATCGCGAGCGCGCTGAGCAGATCAAGGCCGATCGCGCGGCCCACAAGGCGCCGCCAAGGTTCCGCGAGACTTGGGCGCGCTTCATCCAAGCCGGTGATGCGGCACGATTACTGGTTGCACTCGGACTCGGCACCGCTGGGTTTCAGATGCAAGACATCCTGCTCGAGCCCTACGGTGGTCAGGTACTCGGTCTAACGGTCTCGCAGACCACGCGCCTGACGGCGATCTGGGCCTTTGGCACGCTCACCGCCTTTGGCCTGTCCGGTTATCTACTCGCTCGCAGCGTCGACTACTACCGGATCTCGGTCGCGGGGGCGCTGGTCGGTATGCTCGCTTTCGTCGCGGTCATTGCCGCCGACCCACTCGGCTCGCCGCTGCTATTCCGCTTCGGTGCACTGCTGATCGGTTTCGGTGGTGGGCTGTTTGCGGTTGGCACCCTAACCGCTGCGATGAACCTGGCCGATGCCGAGGGTAGCGGCCTTGCGCTAGGGGCTTGGGGCGCGGTCCAAGCCACTGCTTATGGTCTCGCGATGTTCCTCGGCGGCACGATCCGCGATCTCGTGACCACCATCACCTCCTCGGGAGCCTTCGGCGAAGATCTGATTCAGAATCAAGCCGTCGGCTATGCCTTTGTCTATAACCTGGAGATCTTGCTGCTCTTCGCCACACTGATCGCTATCGGACCGCTTGCCCTCAAGGGCGGTCATGCTGCGCGGTCTTCCTCGAAGTTCGGATTGACCGAGCTTCCCTAAAGTCACCTTGCCAACGGAGGTTATCCGATGCCCACTGGTGCGATTACCAACTACATCGATGTTGCCCAACTCACACTCTTAGTGTTCTGGTTCTTCTTCTTCGCGCTCATCTTCTGGATTCGTCGTGAAGATAAACGTGAAGGCTACCCGGTTGAGTCCCAACGCTTGCGCAGCGTGAAAATGATGCAAGGCTTCCCGCCGATGCCGAAGCCGAAGACCTTCCTGATGCCACACACCGGCACCAAGGTCGTCAAGCCTGGTCCAGAACAGCCACAGTACAAGATCAACGCCGAGCCGATCGCTCCGTTCCCGGGTGCGCCTTTGGCACCGGTTGGTGATCCGATGAAGGCCAATGTTGGCCCTGGCTCCTATGCGATGCGTTTGGATGAGCCGGATCTGACCGAAGATGGTCGGCCGAAGATTGCCCCGATGCGGCTTGCCAAGCACTTTGAGGTCGTGGACAAAGATCCTGATCCTCGTGGTATGCCCGTGAAGGGTTGTGACGGCGCGCAAGGCGGTGTCGTGAAGGAGATCTGGGTCGATCAGTCCGAGCCGCAGATCCGTTACCTCGAGCTCGAGGCGGCGGGTGGCAAGCGGGTCTTATTGCCGATCACTATGTGTGTGGTCAAAGGCAAGAAAGGCTATGTGGACGTTAACGCCATTACCGGTGCTCAGTTCGCCGGCGTGCCGACCCTGAAGAGCTATGACCAGATCACCATGCGTGAAGAAGATATGGTCACCGCTTACTACGGCGGCGGAACCCTGTATGCCACTCCAGAGCGCGCGGAGCCGTTTCTGTGAGTGAGTTTGCCTTCGAGCCGGTTCACGGCTTGCCGGAGAACCTCCCCCCTGGGGAGGCGCTCCGTTGGCAGGGCGCGCCACACTGGCGCGTTTTGGCCAGGCGTGCGTTCTATGTCCGCACCGTCGCCTTCTACTTCGGGCTGCTCATGCTGCTGCGCTTTGTCTATATGATCAGCAGTGGGGCAGGTCTGAAGGAGGCGGTGTTGGCAACGCTCTGGTTGGCGCTGCTGGGCGGGCTGGCAGTGGGGATTTTGGCGCTGCTGGCCTGGCTCTACAGTCGCTCGACGGTCTATAGCATTACCGACCGACGGTTGGTGATTCGATTTGGCGTCGCCTTGCCGATGGCGGTCAATATCCCGTTCAAGATTGTCGAGAGTGCCGGCTTGCGGACCTATCCGGACCGATCGGGTGATATCCCGCTGGTCCTGACCGAAGGTCAGAGCGTCAACTACTTCATCATGTGGCCCAACGTGCGTCCCTGGCGGTTCACGCAAGCGCAACCGATGCTGCGCAGCATTCCAGAAGCGGCCAAGGTGGCGGACCTCTTGGCGGAAGCGCTGCGCTCGGCGATCGCTGAGAATGCGGAAGCGGTCGAGACGACCCATGCCCAGGGGATGGATTCCAATCCTGAGTCCAAGGCCCCCGTCCAAAGTCCGGCAATGGAGCCATCCGCGGCTGAGGCTGGCGGTCAGTGATCGCTTACCGGTGCTTCTACAGGTGTTGAGCGGGATGGCTTTTCACCTTCTATCTTGCGCTCAATCTTGCGCCCAATCTTGCGCCGAGGAGTACAGCGATGAGCGACCCATTTGAGGGCCGCCCCTTCCCGCGCGGCGTGTTGATCGGCGCGGCCTTGCTGATCGCTTTCGTCATCGCAGCGGCCGCAATGGTCCGGCTGACGGGGGTGGGTGGTGTCGAAATGCCCTTCGCGCCAGTGGTTGAGGCCCGTGAGCTGGTCTTCGAGGAGCTTGGTGGGGGCCTGACCATGGCGACCTTGCCGGGGCCAAACGGCGCCGATCGCGACGCTGTGGTGGGTCTGATGGAGTCTGGGGTCGATGGTTTCGCGATGGGGGTGATGCGGGGCATGGTACGTGATCGTAACGCCCGTGATCTGCCGCTCGATGCCCCTTACCAGCTCGCGCTGCTGGAGGATGGTCGCTTGGTGTTTCGCGATCCGAGCGTCGGCACGGAAATCGATCTTCGTGCCTTTGGTCCGACCAACATGGCCTCGTTTTCTAAGCTCCTGCGCGCCGAGCCTAAGCCACTTGCCGATGTGGTTGCCACGGACGCTGGCGACTGAGGGGTCAACGTCTGGATGTCGAGCTATGCCCTAGCGATCGGCTACGCGTTGTTCCTTTGGTGGTTCAGTACCGGCGTTATTCTTTATCTGAATGGTCTGCCACCGCGCACCTATCGCGCTAGCCTGATCGCTGCAACAGCGTTGATGATCCTACTGGTCGGGGTGATTTTTCTGGTGCGCGACCGTCACGACCTCTGGGGCGCCTATCTCGGTTTCACCGCTGGCGTTCTTGTCTGGGGTTGGCTCGAGATGGTCTATTTCATGGGCTTGGTCACCGGCCCGCATAAGCAACCTTGTCCTCCTGGCTGCAGAGGCTGGCGCCGGTTCCGCCTCGCCCTCGGCACCAGTATCTACCATGAGCTTCTATTGCTCCTGATTGCTGCGCTGCTGGTCGGGGTAACCTGGGATGCGGCTAACCAGGTTGGCACCTGGGCCTTCGTGATCCTCTGGCTGATGCGCTGGAGCGCAAAGCTGAACCTCTTCTTAGGGGTTCCAAACCTAAATGAGGACTGGCTTCCGGACCATGTGCGCTTCATTACGAGCTATCTGCGCAAGCGGCCGATGAACCTGCTGTTTCCGGTCTCGGTCAGCGTGGCGACAGTGGTCATGTCGTTGCTGGTTGAGGCGGCGTTGGAACTGTCGACCACCTGCTTTGCAGGGGTCTCGTTGATCCTTGCCGCAACCCTACTCGCGCTAGCCATTCTTGAGCATTGGTTCCTGGTGCTGCCGCTCGCCGATGCGGCACTCTGGCGTTGGGTGACCACCTCGGGCGATCGAGCGAACTCGGGCCGAGTTGGAAATCGGTAGATTAGAATGTGCTGGATCAGCCTGCGCGTTGATGTGCGTCAACGCCTCAACGACGCCGCTTCACTAAGTTTACCGGCACGGCGACGCAGTCGGTGTCTCCGCGTCCGCAGAGGTCAGATCCGGATCGATAACGAACATGCGGATCAAGGAGCTGTGTGGCTATGCTTTCCTTCGCCCCCCGCATCACTGAGGTTATCTCATGTCGAACTTTGCGCCAACGGAGGTGTCGCCACAACAGTTGGCCCGAATCGCTGAGCTGGGGCCGCGCTACGCCCAATCTGCCAGTATGCCAGCGGACTGGATCGATAAGCTCGATAGCGCAGAGTATGCGAAAGCCCTGAGCAGTATCGCCCAGCATCCAGACGAGACCCTCTCGCTTTACATCCATATCCCGTTTTGCCCCGGACGCTGCCTCTACTGCGCCTGTAATACCACGGTCACGCACGACACGCTCTGGATCGACCGCTACCTCGACGGCCTGGATCGAGAGATGGCCCTGGCTGCCGAGCAGCTCCATACCGATCATGATGTGCTGCAGTTGCACCTGGCTGGCGGCACGCCGAACTACCTGAACGACGCCCAATTGACGCGGTTGACCGAGATCATCGAGCGCCGTTTCCGCATCATCCCCGATACCGACCTCTCGATCGAATGCGATCCTCGCCGCGCCTCGGCGGGTCAGCTCGATCTGCTGCATGCGCTAGGCTACCGGCGCGTGACCTTTGGTGTTCAAGACCTGAACCCAAAGGTTCAGCGTGCGATTGGACGCCTGCAATCGATCGATCTCATTCGCGATGTCTACGCGATGGCGCGCGAGACCGGCTTCGATGCCATTGGCTTTGATCTTATCTATGGCTTGCCCGAGCAGACCGAGGCGAGCTTTCAAGACACCTTGGACGCGATCGTCGAGCTGGCTCCAGATCGCATCGCCTGTTTCGGCTATGCTCGCACCACCGCCCGAGGAACCCATCAATACGCCATCGACGCGCATCGTTTGCCTTCGGCGACAGAGCGACAGGTGCTGTTTCATCGCGCCGTCAACACCCTGACAGCGGCTGGTTACGCCTGGATTGGGCTGGATGCCTTTGCGCTGGATACCGATGAGCTTGCGATTGCGCAGGAGGAAGGGCGGCTGCGCCGGAACTGCATTGGCTACACCGGCATCGAGACCGACCACATGCTGGGCTTCGGTAGCGCAGCGATTGGCGACGTTGGTGGCTTCTGTGTACAAAACGAGGTCGATATCAACACCTGGACGGCGCGGGTCGAGCGCGGCGAGCTGCCGGTCGCGCACGGACATCGGGTGAGCGACCGCGACCGGCGTCGACGTGATGCGATTGAGCACATGATCTGCAACCTTGAGCTACCGGCCGAGATCGCGGCAGGCTGCCTCGACGATGAATACGCGCGGCTTGCCAGCTACGCCGCCGACGGCCTTGTCCAGATCGAACCTGATCGCTTGCGGATCACCCCCTCGGGACGCTACTTCTTGCGTACCCTCTGCAGCGAGCATGGTGCCTACTTCGAGTGGGATCGCTCTCGCTGGCACTTCTCGCGCTCGCTATGAGAGCCCTCTCGACATGAGCCCTCTCGACAACAGCAAAGGCGTTGTCCGTATCGGTCCTAACGCCATCACGCGGATCGCCGAGGCACTGATGGCAGCGCGTGGCTCGGCCGATGAGGTGTTCGCCGCGGCCGGGCTCGGGCACTATCTCGCTGATCCGCCGGAGACGATGGTCGACGAGCGTGATGTCACCGCACTGCAGCAGGCGCTCCGGGCCGAGCTAGATGCCGAAGCCGCCCGTTGCATCGGCCATGATGCCGGCCTGCGTACCGGTGACTATCTGCTCGCCCACCGTATCCCCAAGCCAGCCCAGCGCATCCTCAAGCTCCTGCCGCCGGGAGTGGCGAGTCGCATGCTGCTCAAGGCCGTTGGCAAACATGCTTGGACTTTCTCCGGTAGCGGGGACTTCAGCTATACCATTGGTCGGCCGGTGCGTGTGCGCATCCAAGACTGTCCGCTGTGCCGTGGTAGCCAAGCCGATGTACCGGTGTGCGATTTCTACCGCGGTGCCTTTGAGCGGCTGTTCACGACCTTGGTCAACCGCCGGACCCAGGTCACCGAAAGCCAATGTCAGGCCATGGGCGCCGACGCCTGCATCTTTGAGATGCGTTGGCCCTAGCGCGCCCATGTCATCACGCTGACTGGGGCCGGACGAACAAGCTTTCTCGTCTCGACTTCCCGATGATCAGCCTTACAGCGGGCCCGAAATCGGGAAGCGCTTGATGAGGGGTTTAGTCCAATGCCCGCAGTACCAGCATCTTCAGGTAGGCGGTCTCTGGAATCGCTGGATGGATCGGGTGATCCGGTCCCTGGCTGCCGGTGAAGATCAGCTGCAGCCGGCGTCCCGCCCGCCGCGCCGCCTGCTGCACCGTCTGTAGAAAGTCCTCGCGTCCCATGTGGAAGGAACAGGACGAGGTCAGCAACAGCCCGCCAGCCTCGAGCACCTCGAGTCCAAGCCGATTCAGCCGCTGATAGGCACGTTGTCCCTCGGCCTCATCGCGGCGACGCTTGATGAAGGCTGGCGGATCGAGGATCACCATCCCAAAGCGGGCCTGGTCATCGCGCAACGCCCGCAGCGCATCAAAGGCATCGCCTTGTAGGCTGTTGACGCGCGCTTGCAGACCGTTCAGCGCCGCGTTGGCGTGCACCGCTGCGAGTGCGCTGGCGGCGCTGTCGATGCAAGTGACCGAGCGCGCGCCAGTAACGGCAGCCTGTAAGCCCCAGGCACCGAGATAACAGCAGCAGTCGAGGACCGCGCCGGTCGGCGCGAGACGATGCAGTTGCTGCCGGTTGTCGGCCTGATCGAAGAACCAGCCGGTCTTTTGACCGAATTGTGGCGAGACCTGGAAGCGTAGGCCGCCCTCGCTGAGCTCGATCTCCCCCTGATCCTCGCCGAGCACCCAGTCGATCCCCTGCTCCAGCCCTTCTTGCTCGCGCACGGCGGTGTCATTGCGCAATAGGATGCCTGTTGGGCGGACCACTTGCTCGAGTGCCGCAAGCAGGTTGCCGCGCTCGCGCTCCATGCCGGCGGTGGTGATCTGCACCACCAGCAAGTCGCCATAGCGATCGACGATCAGACCGGGCAGGGCGTCGCCCTCACTATGGATCAGCCGGTAGAACGGGGTTGGATAGAGCTGTTCACGTAGTGCCAGGGCATGATGAATACGCTCGACGAACAATGAGGGGCTCAGCGGATGCTCCCGCTGGCGGCTGGTCATGCGCACCGCGATCAACGAGCGTGGATTCGCATAGCCATAGCCGAGCCAACGCCCGCGTTTTGAGAACACTTCCACGGGCTGGCCGGGCTCGAGCGGCTTCAGCGGTGTCCGATCGGTGTCGATCTCATTGCTGTAGACCCAGTCATGTCCCGCTAACAGACGGCGTTCCTGGTCTTTCTTCAATTGCAGCTTGGTCGGGGTCATGGGCTTGAGGGCTCCTATTGTTGTGATCAACCTGATCCTGATTGCCGATTGAGCGTAGCGCGGTGACGGCCTCGCGCAACTGCCGCAAGTGCTCGGCGCGGCCACTCAGTTGAAGGGCGCGGACCACCGCCTCGACGCGGCGTCGTTGCAGGATGCTCAGGATCAACAGATCACGCTGCCGCCTTGAGAGCCGGCATTTGATCCCGCTGTCTGTCGAGACGGCAAGCCGGTCTCGAACCAGACGCTCGAGCGCAGGAAGCGCGACCTCAAGACTAGCATGAGCATTGGCGAAGGCATCGATCTGCCGCTGATCTGCTGCTGCGGGCGGTCCAGGCGAGCGCGGGCATGCTTGTTGCAGCAGGGCTGCGATCAGCGCTGGTTCGGCGTCTTGCAGCGGGCCGGTGAGCAGGACGGGCAGGTCAGATCCCAAGCGTTCGCGCGCCTGCTCGATCAAATCGGCGCCGTCTGGACTCAGCGCTTGCAGCACGACCGCCGCGCGAGCGCCACTGGCAGCATTGCGATGTGATCCCAGGTGCAACGGCGCCAGTCCACAGCGGCGCCAGAAGGCGAGCAGTTCAGCGCTGGCGCCGAAGCTTGCGCCGATCAGGTCGAGCCCATCCGCGCCTGCTTGCTCCGCAAGCGACTCGATCAGGCGCTGTCCCAATCCGCGCCGCCGCACCGCTGGATGCACGGCAATGCGCAGGATGCGGGCAAAGCCGAGGCGCGGTGCCTCAGGCAATCCGGCGTGCGCCGAGAGGGTCTGCGGCAGTAGGTGTCCAGGTGGCCGGCGACGGCCCTCGAAGATGGGTTGGATCAGAGCGGGCTCCAGCCTGCCTTCCCGGGCAATCAAGGCGGTTGCCAAGACGACAGCCCCAACGCTTAGGGTGGCGACTTGGAGATTCGGACCATCGAGCAGATGACGCAGGTCATTGGGCCGGGTTTGGTAGTGACCGAGCACCAGCAGCCCGAACAGTTGGCGAAGGAAGGGTTCGTTGGTCGCGAGCTGATCGCGCTCGTGCAGCCTGAAGCGCACCGCGGCAAGATCGGCGGCGACGACCTCTGCATCCGATGCCGGCTCCGCATCGAGCAGCAGTAGCTGATTGATCCACTGCTCGAGGCGATCGCCCTGCCGCCAGCGGATCGGGGTGTTGAGTCGCAACGCTCGCCAGCCTGGTGTGCGCTGGTCGAGCAAGGCGCGAAAGCGGATATCAAAGCCGCGTCCGCTTCCCTCATAGCCATGCACCGTGGTCGCGAAGCAGACCCGTGGGTAGTGCATCAGCAGTTGTTCGAGCAGGGGCGCGGGAATGCCAGCGGCCTCGTCGATGAACAGCAGGTCTGTATGTGGAAGGGTCGCGAGCAGTTGATCGGGCGCCTGAAAGCGGAGCAAGGCTTCAGTTAGGGTCTCTGTCGCGGTTTCTGCTGTACCTCCTGTCAGGACCCCTGTGACGGCCCCTGTCGCGCTGCCTGCGGTTGCCCGCAGACTGGCTCGTGCATGTGTGAACAAGGTTTGGATTGCACTGCGCCGCGGGGCGGTGACGATGATCCTTGAGTGCCGCGAGGCGATCAGGCGACCGGCAGCGATGCCGAGCGCGGCGGACTTGCCCCGTCCGCGATCAGCGGTGAGTACCAGTGGTCGTCGTGCCCGGCCTGCAGCCAGTGCGCAGATCGCTGCGACCGCTTCGGTCTGATCGGGGGTCGCAGGCTGTGCCGCTGACCGATTGATCCTGTTGTCCCGGCAAGCGTTTGAAGGATCGAATGACCGATCAGGTCGCTCCGCCTCGGCAAAGGTCTGTAGCAGTCGCGCCAGGCGGCTGATAAAGCGCCTACCGACCTTGGCGGCGGAGTCGGGGTGCGGAGCAAGACGTGCGGCCTCAGGGTCTACCCAGCGCGGCCAATCGGCCAGTGGCGGGGCGAGCAGCAGCAGCGAGCCGCCACCGCGCAGGCTGCCGACGGCGGCCCCCAGCGCGTCCGCGTCGAGGCCGCTCCAGAGGTCGACGATCAGCAGGTCGCACTCACCACCCAGCAGCCGCTGAATCTTGCTCGGAGGTATGGCATCGATCATAGAGCGGAGTGCGGTGTTGCTTGCTCCGGTGCTTTCGCCCGCCTTCGCCCTGTGGCTCAGTTCAGAGGCCAGGGCGGACATCACTGCGGATATCGCCTCTGGGATTGGGGCCTGACTCATCCAGACCGCCCGCTCCGGCTTGCATTGAGCAATCAGGTTGGCAGCGGCGGGCAAACCAGCGGCGCGCTCGCAATCGAGGAGCAGTAGCCGACGCTGCGGCCAGCCGTCGCCGCGGGGGGTGTCAATCAAAGCCTGTTGGATATCGCTCTCCTTCTCTCGCCAGTTGGCCAGTTGCCCAGTTGGCATGGCAAGCCCCGTCAGTCATCGACACAAAAGCGCTGAATGAGCTGGCGCAAATAGCCGAGCATCGGCGGGATACGGTCTAGCGCAAGATACTCGTTGGGTTGGTGCGCCTGTGCGATGTCGCCGGGACCGAAGACGATGGTCTCCATGCCGAGTGCATTGAGAAAGGGCGCCTCGGTGCCGAAACTGACGCTCTCGGCGTGATGGCCGGTGAGCGCTTCAGCGGCCTGCACAATGGCAGCGCCGGTTGCCGTCTCGGCGGGCGGGATGCTCGGAAATAAGGGCTCGATCTCGAGCGCGAGCTCGCGCCGCTCGGCGATGGGGGCGATGATCTCCCGCAGCTCAGCGCGCAACTGCTCTGGCTCTTGATGTGGCAGCGGACGGATATCGAGGTGCAGCTCGCAATGGCCGCAGATGCGGTTGAAGTTGTCGCCGCCATGGATGTGGCCGACATTCATGGTCGGGTGATCGATTGCAAAGGCTGGATCACGATGCCTGCGTTTCAGCTCATCACGCCAGGCCAAAAGGGCCGTCAGTACCTCGTGCATGCCTTCTAGGGCGTTGTTGCCCAGGCTGGGATCACTGGCATGGCCACTGCGACCAGTGAGCCGAATCGCCTCTGCCATCACGCCCTTGTGCGCGCGCACCGGACGCAGATTCGTCGGCTCGCCGATGATGGCATGGCGGCCGAGGGTGCGCCCGGATTCGACCAATGCGCGTGCACCGTGCATCGCCGACTCTTCATCCGCGGTGGCGAGCAGAATCAGCGGCCGCTTCATATCCGCAGGCCTGAAGCCACGCGCGGCCTCGATCGCCAGCCCGAGGAATGACTTCATATCGGCGGTGCCGATGCCATACAGACGCCCATCGGCCTCGGTCAGTCGCAAGGGGTCATAGCGCCAGAGGTGCTCGTCAAAGGGCACGGTATCGGCATGACCGGAAAGGACCAGGCCGCTGAGCGCCTCGCTGCCGAGCTTGCCCAGACCCGAGGCGGCCAAGCCAGTGCTGCTCATCGGGGTGCTGCCCATGCCAGAGCTGCCTGGCTCGGTGCGGCTACCAGACCCAGTGCTACCAGACCCGCTGCCACGCGGTCCATGACCACCCAGCGTGGCAACGAGATTCGCCTTCTCGGGCTGGCCGGGAAGCGGCAGCATCTCGACCCGGAAGCCGGCGTCTTCGAGCCAGCCGGCGAGCAGGTCGAGCACCGGACGGTTGCTCTGATCCAAGTGCGGATTGACGCTGCTGACCGAGGGCACCGAGATCAGGCCCTCTAGCATCTGGCGAAGCGGCGGGGCAGTGGTAGCTGAGCGCTGAGACATGGGGACTCCTGGACGGTTGGATGGTTGAGCCATCCCGATACCAGTAAGATGCGGCGAAATCACCCGCGGCTGCAAGCCTGGCCTCCGCTAGACTGGGTTCCCACTAGACTGGTCCCTACTAGACTGGTCTCCACTGTACCGACAAGCCGCAGGGCTCAGCATTGCGTTTCCCTTGAACCGGCTCATTCCCTTGAACCGGCTTAGGCCGGATGATTGGCTGCTGAATGACTAGGGTCATCAGGGCGATGACCGCAGTGGCAATCGTCTAGAGATCCCATTCATGCTCCTCCCATCGACCGCAAAATCCGATCTCGAGGCCGTGCTCGGCCGCTACCGCTGCCTGTTTGATCGGGATGTCGACGGGTGGGATGCCTTCATCGCGACCCTGATGCGACCACTGCCGACCTGGATCTGGGCCAATCCGCTGCGCATCGATGGGCAGCAACTGCTCGAGCTGATCGCGGAGGAGGGGGTTAGCGCCGAGCCGGTGAGCTGGTTGAATCCCTGGTGGTCGTCGGTGGCACAGCGGGTTTCCGCGCCTGATCCCCTGGCAGCGCCTGCGGCTGCCTTGATCACGGCAGCCAGCTCGATCGCGCTGCGGTTGCCGCCTGGCTTCAAGGCCGGTCAGCGTTGGTGGTATTGCGCTGGCCTGGCCCATGCTCAGGAGGCGGTGTCGCAGTTGCCGGTGATGCTGTTGGATGTGAGACCCGGCCACCGCGTGCTCGACCTCTGCGCGGCGCCCGGCGGCAAGACCGCGCAGCTGGCGTTAGCGCTCGGTAACCGTGGAACCTTGCTGGCGAATGACTTCTCTGCCGAGCGCATTGCCGCGCTGCAAGGCAACCTGGATCGGCTTGGCGTGCTCAACGCGAGTACTACCCGCTCTGATGGCGGCAACTATCCCGCAGCCGCCGGCGCCTTCGATCGCATCCTGGTCGATGCCCCCTGCTCGAGCGAGGGCACGCTGCGGCGCAATCCGAGCCTGGCGCAGCGCGGCGGGTACGGGGCATCCCGGACGGGTGGCGATGCGCTTGGCCGCAATGCGCCTGGCCGTGCATCTGGTCGTGCACCTGGTCGTGCACACTCCGGCATTGGCCCCGAGCGCTCGCAGCGGATGGCCGGCCGCCAGCGTGCACTGTTGCGCAAAGCGGTGCAACTGTGCCGGCCCGGCGGGCGCATCCTCTACTCGACCTGTACCTTCGCACCGGAAGAGAACGAGCTGATCGTTGCCGAGGTTCTCGATGAGCAGAACGGCAACCTGGAGTTAGTATCTTGCCAGGTTCCGGGCCTGCTGACCGGGGCTGGCGTGACCCACTGGCAAGGTCGTGACCTCGACCCAAGCCTGTCGCGCTGTCTGCGCGTTTGGCCGCATGCGAATGATACCGGAGGCTTTTTCGTTGCAGTGCTGCAGAAGTCTGCATCAGTCGCTAGCCTGGAAGTTCGCTTGAATAGCGATGATCCGCGTATCGGCTCGACCGAGGTTGAGCCCGCTCGATTGCAGTTGGAGGTCGATGATGATCACTGGCTGCAGGGGCTGAGCGAGCATTATGGGCTGCCGGCAGCAGCGCTGGCTAGCTGCCGGCTGCATCGCCAGACTCGCCGTGGACTGCATCTGGTTGCCGCTGATCACCGGCCGTCAGCAGTACCGCCGCCACAGGGCAGTGGTCTGTTCGCCTATCGCACCAACATCCGTCCGCCGAAGCTCACCACTGGCGCGGCGCTGCTGCTCGGCGCGGCCGCGACCCGCCAGACCCTCGAGCTGAGCCCCAAGCAGCGCGATGCCTATCTGCGCCGCGAGCTGATGCGCCCAAGCCCTGAGCAGGTTAATGACTGCAGACCAGGTCAGGTGATGGTGCGCTACCGCGGCTTTACCCTTGGGGTTGCGGTGCTGCATCGCTCCGGCGATCTCGAAAGCCTGTTTCCGAGCCGGTGGAGTGGTTGCTCCGCTGGAGGAACATGAGATGACATCCAAGAAGCCCCAAATCCCGCTCATCTGGCATGCCGATAACAACAAGACGGTCAGTGAGGATCTGAGCGAGCGGAATCGAGCCGTCGTTGACGAATTCGCCCGGCTGATCAAGGCCGGCGCCCGCGAAACCGTGCTCAAGGCGGTGCGCCGGATGCCACCGCCAAGCATGGTCTCGCTGTTTGTGCACCTCCCCCTGAAACGCGCACGCAAGCTGACCAGCTGGCTGGATCAGCCGCAGCTGCGCATCATCGCCGAGCTGAATCCCTCGTTCCGGGCCGCCTTGCTCGATGATGTCGCGGTGCAACGGCTGATCGATGTGCTCGACGGCTTCGAGCCCGAGGAGGCCGCCGATGCGCTCGACGATCTTCCCGACGAGGTCGCCGAACAGGTGCTGCCACGGCTGCGCGAGCGCGAGACCATCGAGACGCTGCGCGGCTACGGCGAGGAATCCGCCGGTAGCATCATGAGTCGCAAGTTCGTCGCGGTGCCGGTCGACTGGACCGTTGGCCAGGTCACCGCCGACATTCGCGCCAATGCCGAGGCGATCGAGAAGCTCTATGCGGTGAACGTGGTCGATGCCGAGCAACGTCCGGTCGGCTATCTGCGTCTGCGCGATCTGCTGCTGGCACCGAAGGAGACGCCGGTCGAGCAGATCATGCAGACCGATTTCGTCGCCGTTGGCCCGGAGACCGATCAGGAAGAGGTGGCGCGCTTCGCCGATCGCTATGAGCTCTCGGTGGTGCCAGTGGTCGATCGCGACGGGCGTCTGATCGGCCGGATCACTCCTAAACAACTGCGCCGCGTGCTGCGGGAAGAGGCCGAGGAAGACCTGAACCTGATGTCGGGCCTGCCCGCCGACTCGCGGCCGGATCAACCGATCCGGCGCATCATTCGCGGGCGCATCCCCTGGCTGCTGGCCGGATTGGCTGGGGCGACGCTGTCGGCGGCGGTGGTCGGTGCCTTTGAGGAGCAGCTGGCAAAAGCGGCGATCCTAGCCAGCTTCATCCCGATCGTGATGTCGATGGCCGGCAATGCCGGTATCCAGGCCGCGACGGTTGCGGTTCAGGGCCTCTCGAGCGGGACCGTGACCTTTGCCGATCTGGGATGGCGCCTCGGTAAGGAGCTGATCGCGGCGTTGGCCAATGGCGCCATTGCGGCCTCGGTCTTGATCCTGCTGGTGCTGTTGGCGACGCAGTTCATCGAGGTGCAGCATCCGATCATCCTGGCCTTGACCGCGGGGCTGTCGCTGCTGTCGGTGATCCTGGTGGCGGTGCTCGTTGGTGCGAGTATCCCGATCCTGCTTGAGCGCGTCGGCATCGACCCGGCGATGGCCACCGGTGTCTTCATCACTACCGGCAACGACATCATCTCGGTCGCCTTGTTCTTCCTGCTGATGATGACGTTCTACCTGTAGTGGATCGGCGAGCGTTCAGCGAGCGATTGATGAGCGAGCATCGACGTCGATCGTCGCTGCGGTTACGGCCGCGTCGCTCAGCTGTGCTGGCGTTGATGCTGGTGGCGACCCATCTGCTCGCAGCAGGCGTCTTGCTGCTGATGCCGCTGGCGCTGGTGCCGCGTGCGTTGTTGCTGCTGCTGGTCGTGCTCAGCCTCGGCTATGGCCTGTGGGCACAGTGCCTGGGGCTGGCGCCCTGGTCGCTCCGGGAAGCGATCTGGTCCGAGCAGGGCTGGCAGCTCCGGTTTCGCAATGGCCAACAATGCGAGGCGGTGCTGTTGCCGAGCACGCTGATCTCGGTCCCTTTGGTGATCCTGCACTTTCGGGTCGGCTGGCTGCGCTATCCGCAGATGATCCTGACCCAGGAGGTCATTGCGCCAGAGCGGCTGCGGCAATTGCGGGTCCGCTTGCGGTTACAGCGTTCGGCGACCTGAGAGGCTGCCTGGGCTCCGCATCGTGGCGGCTCTCTACTTTCTACTTGCCGATGATCGCCTTAGACTGGCGCTCAAATCAGGAAGAGGTTGCTGGACAGTTTCTAAGCTGGCCAGCGCTGAGCCTGTGCGTGCTGGCTCCTTTATACTGCCGGCTTTGTGTTGATTCAGTCGTCGATTGGCTTGCAATCGGCGCCATTGCTGCGGGAGGCGCTATGAAGGTCTTGGTCACCGGCGGGGCGGGCTATATTGGCAGCCATACCTGCGTTGAGCTACTGGCGGCCGGGCATGAGCTGGTCGTGGTCGACAATCTCTGCAACAGCAAGATCGAGTCGCTACAGCGAGTGCGTGAGATCAGTGGCCGGTCGTTGGACTTCGTGCGTGCCGACTTGCGTGATGCGACCGCGCTCGATGCCTTGTTCTCCTCGCATCCGTTCGATGCCGTGATCCATTTTGCGGGCCTCAAAGCGGTCGGCGAGTCAACCGAGATCCCGCTCGACTATTATGACAACAATATCGGCGGTACCCTTGCGCTGTGCCGGGCGATGGGCCAGGCAGGCGTCAAGCGCCTGGTCTTCAGCTCCTCGGCTACCGTCTATGGTGAGCCCGAAAGGGTACCGATTCGCGAGGATTTTCCGCTCTCGGCGACCAATCCTTACGGACGAACCAAGCTCTTCATCGAAGCGATCCTGAGCGACCTGTATCGCGCCGATCCGGGCTGGGACATCGCGCTGCTGCGCTATTTCAACCCGGTGGGCGCGCACGCGAGTGGGCGCATCGGTGAAGACCCGAACGGCATTCCGAACAACCTGATGCCCTACATCGCTCAGGTCGCGGTTGGCAAGCGCGAGGCGCTGCAGGTCTTCGGTGATGACTATCCAACCCCAGATGGCACTGGGGTGCGCGACTACATCCACGTCGTCGATCTGGCGCTGGGCCATCTGGCCGCGCTCGAGCGTCTACAGGATGCGCCAGGGCTGCTGACCTGTAACCTCGGCACCGGACAGGGCTACAGCGTGCTCGAGATGGTGCGCGCGTTCGAGGCCGCGAGCGGCCGCCCGGTGCCTTATCGGATCGTCGGGCGGCGACCGGGCGATATCGCCAGCTGTTACGCTGATCCTACCTATGCCCGAACCGAGCTTGGCTGGCAGGCCGAGCGCGGGCTCGAGCAGATGGTCGGCGATGCCTGGCGCTGGCAACGTGAAAATCCAGATGGATATCCAGATGAGGGTTAGGCCTCGGCCAACACCCCATAATGATGCGCGCCCTCGAGCACGCCGCTCGTGTAATAGCCGCTCATCCCTTTGAAGCCACCCTTGGCGAAGTAGGCGCGCAGGCCGGGGTTCTCGGCCATGGCCTCACGCACCTTCTCGACTAGCTGCTCATCGGCATTGCGCACCAGCACGCCTGAGAAACCCGCCGTGAGCGGGAAGACGTCGTTGCCGCTGTCGCCGCAGAAGACGACCTCCTGCTTGGGCACGCCCATCTGCTCGGCGAGGAACTCGAGCGCGGTCTGTTTGGTGGCCGCCTTCGGCAAGAAATCCAGTAGGCCATCACCGCTCTGCGAGTCGAAGCTGTAGATCGCGACCTCATCGAAGCGGTCTTGAGTCCGCTCGGTGACCTCTGCCATGACTGCATCCTTGTTTGCGTGATCGACATAATAGCTTTGCTTGAAGGGGCTTAGATGCTCGGCCTCCTGCTCACGCAGTCCGTCGAGGTCAGCAACAGCCTCGCGAACCGCTGCAGCGTCCCAGCGCGGGCAGACCTGTTTCACATGTTCGACCCAGGCCTGATCGATCTGCCATTGGCCGTCCTCGAAACGACGGATGGAGGTTCCAACATCGCCAATCAGCACATTGGGATGGCGGATGCCGAACTCGCGGATCGCGGCTTCGGCCAGGCGGAGGTTGCGACCGGTGACATAGACGACGAAGATCCCTTGGCGCTCGGTCTGTTCGTTGAACAGCTCGATGGCGCCGGGGTCTGCCGGCCAGCTCCCATTCGGTAGCAGGGTGCGGTCGAGGTCGGTTGCAAGCAGTTTCATGGTCGGCTCTCCGTATGGGGCGCTTGTGGATCAGGTCGGGAACAGATTGAGCACCGCAGCGCAGTGATAATGTCCATTTCGACAGATCGGCTAGGATGAGTCAAACCAGCACAAGACGGCTAAGCGTCGCCCAGAGGTTCCCATGCTGACAGAGATTCAGGTGCAATGTCCCTACTGCGGCGAGCAGATCGATGCCCTGGTTGACGGCTTAGCTGGCAGTCATCGCTACATCGAAGATTGTTCTGTCTGCTGTCGGCCAATCGAGTTTGAGGCCGTGATGGATGCCAGTGGCGACCTAGTCCGGTTGGCTGCTCGGCGTGATGATGATTGACAGAGGATTCTATCAACCGCAGGTGGACACAGGCAGGCTGTTGAACAAGCGTTGCAGGCTGATTGGCTGCGGCGTCTCAGGCGGGTTTACCAAAGCGCTGCCAAGTGTCGGCTGCTTGTTGCTGTTCAGTTGTCCTCGCCAGCCGCTGAGTCGGCTAGACGGACGCGATCGCGGCCTGCTTCCTTGGCCTGATAAAGGGCTCCATCGGCGCGGTCAAGCAGCGCATCCGCGGACTCGTTGGGGACATGGAAGGCCACGCCGAAGCTGGCGCTGAGCTTGCCGATCGGCGGCCAGCTTTGCGTGCTGATGGCCTGGCGCAGCTTTTCGGCGGCGGCGGTGGCCTCCTGCGCATTGGTCATCGGCAGCAGCACGACGAATTCTTCTCCGCCCCAGCGTGCAAGCTGGTCGCTTGAGCGTATCTGCGATTGGAGCAAGCTGGTAAATTGCTTCAGGATGCCGTCACCAGCCAAATGGCCATGGTTGTCGTTGATCCGCTTGAAGTGATCGATGTCGCAGAGGATCAGGGAAAAGTGCTGGCCATAACGCGTTTCGGCCGAGAGGGCTGCCTGCAGCAGTTGGTCGAACTTCATGCGATTGTAGGCGCCGGTGAGGGTATCGCGCTCCGAGAGGGCCTGAATCTCCATCTGCAGGCTGATGTCCTGTAACACCAGATACTGCTCGTCACCTTCTTTGTCTTCGAGCCCGCGCGCCTTGCGCACCCGTACCCAGAGGGTACTGCCGTCGGCGCGCTGCACGGGGCGTTCCGGAAGCTTGTCATCGGCGGCGATTTCGTCGACGTCGAGCTGGCCAAGGCCGAGTGTGTCAAGCGAGGTGCCGCGCAGGATCTCGGCGGTCCAGCCGCTGGCTTGCAGCAGTGCGGAGCTGGCGCGGGTGACGCGCCCCTCGGTATCGACGCCGAGGGTCATCACGTTGTTGTCGATCAGCTCAAGATAGCGCCGCGAGACGTCTGCCGCCTCGGCGGCGCGGGCTTCAGCCTCCCGCGTCGCGGTGACATCGTCGATGACGATAATGGCGCTGTGTGGCGCATTCTCGTTGGGCAGAATGCGGATACGCTGCTGCATGTAGGTGAAATGCGAGTCGATGATGCGGTCTAGCGCGACCGGGAAGAGGTAGCCTTTGCGTGGCTGCAGGTACGACGGCGATTGCAGCTGGAGTGCCGCTTTCACGCGTCGCTTCAGGGTCGCGACAGGACAGGCTGGAAACAAGGCCTCCAAGCGTTGACCGATGGCCGTCTCTGGGGCGATCTCGGCGTGCTCGGTCATCCAGCGGTTCCAGGCCATGACGGTCAGCTCTGGATCGACGACTAGGAGCCCACTGGAAAGATGATCAGCGATGGATCTCATCAATTCGGTAAGCCGTCCAGCATCCGGTTGAGGGTGCGTCGAATCCACTCGAAGCTTTGTCCGTGGGTGAGGATGAAGATACGCCCTTGGATTTGCTGCTCGGCGAATTCGATGAGGGTCTCGATCTTGATGACGTGATCGAAGACGCCGATTGATGCGCTCCGGTTGGCATCAGACAGCAGGCTGAGGCGGTGCAGCTCGGGCTCGCTGAGCGTGACTCGGGCATCCATCTGCGCACAGAGCTCGTTCATCATGGCGGCGGTGACGATGTTGCCCAGTTCGAGCAGCAGGTCAGCGTCATCGCTGTCGTCTGAGTCGAGTTGTGATTGCAAGTAGGCGGTGATGTTGGTCGCAGACGCCTCATCGAGCAGGAAGACCACCTCTCCGCTGAAGTCGCCCATAAAGCTCTGCCGTGCAAGGTAGCAGCTCGTCGACAATGCACAGGCCTGTTGCAGTAACTGGCGGAAGTGATCGCGATCGATCACTGCGATCTGCGGTGGGCGCATGGTGGCAAAGGCGCCCATGATGTCAGCAACGCGAGCGGTGGCCTTGCCGTAAGCGACGTTGATGAGTTCGCCTAGACAGTCGATCTGATCCTCGCCCAGTTGCTGCATCAAACAAACCCCAAGCGTTGCAGGTTGTTGCGTAGCTCAACCTCGAGCTTCGATTTGTCGATAAAGCCGTTGGCTCCACTGGCCATCACTTTCGCCACGGCGCCGGCCTGGATATCCGCGGAGACGACGAGGATCGGAGTGTCGAGGTCTTGCGCGCGAATCGCATCCAGGGCCTCGAATCCGCTCATCACCGGCATGGTGAGATCGAGGAAGATAAGATCGGGGCTATGCTCGCGCCAGAGTGCGATGGCTTCCTCCCCATTCACGCCTTGATGGATCTCTGCGTTGTCACGCAGGGAATCGGGAAGCAGGCCAATGAGGATGCGCCGAGCCATGCGCGAATCGTCGACAACCAGCATCTTCATAGCAAAATCGGTAGGTACCTGGGCCGTTAGTGTTTGGCAATAAAGCTCAAATATTGAAGTATAGCAACAGCCATCGGCGATGCTGCTGTTTCAGGCAAGGCTGCCGCGCCGTCAATCAAGTCGCATCCCTTTCTTTGCCTGACCGATCGGCTCGGGCTGACCGGCCAGGACGAATCGGCTCGCAATCGCGCCACCGTTCAATCAGCGCTCGAAAGCGAGTCGTTGCTCCTCTCCGCCGCCATTGCTGGCGCTGACGCGAAAGCTGCTATTGCGCAGGTCAGCGTCGAGGGTGGCGAGGCTGTCGCCATGGTGCCAGCTGATGCGGAGATGCTGCTCGTCGGTTGGATGCACCTCAAAGTGGCCCTGAAAGGCCGGGCAGGTGTTGCGCAGCTGGATGAGCTTGAGCTGATCGCGGACAACTAGGCGCTTGAGTCCAGCCTCGACATCCTCGAGCGAGAGGTTGGTGCGATTGATCTCCTTGTGCCCTGCGGCGCCACCACGATCCGCAGCCTGGTAGTCATTCTTGCCGGCGAACAGGTCGAGATACCAGACCTGGGGAATGCCCGGCATGAAAAGCTGGATGGCCCGCGCCATGAGCAGTTTCTGCTCGTCCTCGCCGAGGGCGCTGAAGAAGGTGGCATTGATCTGGTAGTAGGCGATCTTGCGTCCATCGGGACCATAGAGGTTTTTGACCCGTCCGCCGCGCTCGGTGACGCGCGCCATGGTGGCTTCGATCTGTTCTTCGTCGAGCAGTCCTTCGCGGAAGCTGCCGGCTTCGGCCTTGCCGCGCAGGTCAAGCAGCGGGATGCCGTCGTGGCAGCCGAGCATGTTGATGGTCTGCAGGCCCTTGGCGCGGATCTCCTCGATCCAGCGCAGCAAGGCCTGATTGGTGCCCCGCTCGAGGGCGTCGATGACCAGGCCAGGGAAGAAAAAGTCGTAGATCGGGAAGCCCTTGCTCGCCACTTCCTCATGCAGCCCGGTGCCATATTCGGCGTGGATCTCGGGAAAGACGATGAGGTCGTTGGCCTCGGCGATGCGCTTCAGCCGTTCGAGATAGTCCCAGGTGCCGGGTCGGTTGAAGAAGTTGGGCTCGCCGGGAGCTTTGTGCAGATAGGCGAAAGCGTCGAGTCGGATGATCTTGGCGCCATAGTCGCGCAGTCGGCGCAAGGTCTCCTCATAGAAGCTCCAGACCTGCTCCGAGCGCGCATTGAGATCCATTTGCCCGAGATACTGGCGTTTGCGGTCGATGATGCTGAGGATGGCGTCCTTGTGCTCCGCATAGCCGTCAAGATCAATTGCCATTGGGTCGGCCTTGGCCGCGATGGCTTGGTTGATCAGCGTCGCCACCTTCGGGGCGTCCTCTGGGCTGAGGCCGTCGACCTCGGCGAGATCCTCGGGCAGAATCTCGCCGTAGCTGACATCCTGATAGAAGGTGTTCCAGTACAGACGATCCGAGCCATCTGGGAAGCGCACCTTGAGGATAGGCAGTCCGGGCTTGCGCATAAACAGCTTTTGCAGATACTCCTCGGTCGGAATGATCGAGCCGTCTGGCCCGAGGGTGCCGTGCTCGTGCCAGAACTCGTTCCAGTCGACGAAGAAATCCTTGTAAGGCGAGTCGTTGCCGCGTTCAATCAGATCTTGGAACTGATGCGATTGCACCGAGAGGTGATTCAGCACCAGATCGAGCTTGAAGTTGATGTTGAGCTGATGCAGTTCGGCGAGATCCTCGGGGGTGACCAACTCCTCATTGAGGCCATAGTCGATGATCGAGAAGCCTCGATCGAGGTCGCTATTGAAGAAGGTCGGCAGGATGTAGAACAAAGAGAAGGTGTCTTTGAACTCTCGCCGTTTCAGCATGGCGACAATGTCGGCGAGCTTGCCGCCAATGCTGTCGGGGTAAGCATTCAGCATGACGCCCGTTGGCAGCGTTTGGCTGATAGGCTGTTCTTGAGACATAGATCACTCGTATCGTTGACGGTCGGCCTGAAGGGGGTGTTTGCCGCGTCAGCGCGTGCGACAGTTAGCAGTTCGGCGCTTGTTGCGAAAATGCACGTTACGAAGCAGAGTAAAGAATTTTCGGGTCAGAATGCAAGAAGCCCCGGCACCACTCCCCAGGCTCTTCGCCGAGGCCGTCTGTCGCAGCGTTCAACGGTTGTTTTTGGCCCGCAGAAGTGGGAGGCGGGAGGTGATTGGGTTGATCAGGCACCCTAAAGGCAGTGATGAGTCAATGACATTGAGCAAGGGCAATCGAAAGCGACATCCGAGCGTTTGCTCGTCAACAGCCGTCCGAGCCAGTTTGGAGCGGCTGCGATGAGAATGCGTCCGGTGACTGCCTTCCTGCTGGCCCTTGCGTCCGTTGTGATGTTGCTCGCCGGAGTGGCGGTGATCCACAGCCGCTTCGATGCCAGCACCGGCGCTGGAATATTGCTTGATGGCGACTGGGAGCTGCATCATCTGGTGCAGTGGGGGCCCTACAAAGGCTGGCGCTTTCAGTACCAACTGACCCTCAGCGAGCAGGACGGCCGTCTATACGGTGAAGGCGTGACGCTGGCGGTGAATGACCACAGTCCAGGGCCGCGGGAGCAGACCAGTCTGCAGGTCGTTGACGGGGTGCGCGAGCACGGTCAGATCATTGCTTGGATTTTCGAGCGCAATGGCGATCGTGCCGGGCGTGGCGCCATCAAATGGCGCGTCGTCGATGAGCATCGCTTGGTAGGCGCCTTCGCGACCACCTTCTATCGGGGAGCCTCAGTCGCGCAACGGATTAAGGTGCCGAGTGGTAGCGGTAAGCGCGTCGGTCATGGACAAGCCGCCACTTGTGGGGGGTGCTGATCAAAACGGTGGATCATCGTCGTAGGCCGGTGGCTCGTTGTCGGCAAGCCCGATGTTGCCTGGCCCGCCGGCCTCGGCTGGTGCGACCCGCCAGGCCTTCACATCGGTGTACCAGCGACCGTTGAACTCACGGCTCTCGAGGTCGAAGCTGACGGTCAGCTCCTGCCCCTCGCGGATGCCGAATTGATCGATGCGGTCGCCCCAGAGCATGAAGCAGACCTGCTTCGGAAAGTCGCCGGGGAGTTCGATCACATACTCCTGCTTGCGCCAGGGCCCACGTGCCGAGGTGCCGTTTTTCTCCGGCAATACCTGCGTGATCTTGCCTGTCATCTCCATCTTGTTCGTTGCCTCCGCGATGGTGTTTCTTGTGTCAGGCCCACATGGTACCAGCCCTGCTGCGAATCAGGCCCTCGCATCGCCCTGACAGTCGGGCCTGACCAGCCGCTCTGCGGCCAGATCAGCCTCCTAGACCTTGACAGGGTCTGAACCTCCAGCGAGTCGCCATAAGAGTCGATGCCCAGACGCTCGGCCACCTTGTAGGCTTTGCGCTCAACAGGTACATGCCGCCCTCGTCGATGGAGGACTTCAGCTCGCACAGGATCAACAGCCCGTTTTAGATGATGACATCCAGCTCGATCTGCTCGGGCTTGCCAAAGACCTCGCCGGAGTCATCGTAGCCGTTGTAGTTGATCACCTCGGCGCCGAAATTGTCTTCCAGAATGCCGGCCAGGGCGTCCCGAAAGGCCTTCTCGGACTGGATGCCCCAGCGCGCGCCCAGGACAGCCCATGCTGCGGTCCATTTTTTTTCCATCCATGGCTAGCACGGCGTCGTTGAGCTGGCGAATTTCAGCTTGGTTTTCATGCCATTTGCGATTTTGCTCGTCCCATTTGCGGGTTTGCTCGTTGCCGTCACGCAGGTAGGCTTCCCAGCGCTCGTCCGCGCGCTGATTGGCGGAGCTTCTGGTCATCCGCGTTCGTTATCCGCCTTTGGGCTTGCCGTCGTTGCCGCAGCCGCCGATGAGCGTGCGCCTGGCTGCGCCGGCATGATGTCGGCGGCACAACGCTCAAGCGCGATCGGTCGCGCGGTCGAATGGGTCCGGGGCGCCCGTTAACTGCTCGATCTCCTCGGCCAAGGCTTTTGCCTCGGTCTCAAGGTCGGCGATCTCCGCTTCAATTTCGTCGCTCATTTGCAGGGCGATCTCGTCGAGGAAGTCCGGGCGCTCGGTGCTGAGGCGATAGAGTTCGTAGTCGTGGCTCTCGCGCAGGTCGGAGAGTTCTTCGAGCAGGCTCAAGATGCGTGCCTGCAGACTGTCGTAGAGCTGGCGGAGCTTGGCTAACTCGGCTTCGTCGCTGAAGTCGAGGCTGCCCCAACCCTGGCGTTGTAGGAAGCCGGTTGGGTCGTTGGCGATCTCGCGCATCCGTTCGATGTCGCCCTGATCGCGCGCCTGGTTGACGCTCTGCATGAGGCGCTCATAGGTGTCCTGCTGCTCCGGATCATGCGCGAAGCGGTCGGGATGGTAGAGGCGCACGAGCTTACGCCAGAGCGTCTTCAATTCTTGGCGTTCCTCGTCGCTGAGATCCTTGTTCTCGGCGGCCTCGGCGGCGGCTTCCTCGTACTCACGCTCGGTCTCATCGCGGGCCTGTTCGTACTCTGGCCGAACCGTCTCGGCTTCCTCCTCGCCCTCGGTGAGTAAGGTGTCCAGATACCGACGCCGATACTCGATCTTCAGGCGCAGATGGTCGCGGCGTTCGTAGTGGGTGCGCAGGCGCTCGAAGAGGCTCGCGCGCACGACCTCGACGGCTTGGTGCTCCTGGGTGTATTCGGCCGTGAGATCGGCTAACCGCTCGCGGGCGGCGGCGATCACCTGTTGCAGACGCTCGCGTTCGGGGTTGCGGTAATGCGCCAGTGCGGGGCCGGTCCCCTGGCCGGATGAGATGGCGATGATCGGCGGCTCGTGCTCTGGTTCTTCGTCGAGCGCCGCGAGCTGTTCGAGATACCAGCGGCCCATCTGGGCGCTGCGGGAGTTGCTGGATGAGGCTAGCCACTGGAGCCAGGCCTGCAGGTCTGGATCGGTTAGCGCCTCGCGGAAGGCGCGGCCCTTGTGCTTGCCGAAGGCGATGCGCGAGGGATACCAGGGGGCTTGGGTGAAGGTGGTCAACGCCTCCCGGGTGTTGAGGCCGCGCGCCTCGGCCAGCGGGCGCAGGACGTTCTGCAGTAGATCGACGACGGTCTCGACATCGCCCAGGGCGGTGTGGGCACCGCGCGCGGGCAGGCGGTAGAACTGGCGCAGGGTCTGCAGCTTGTGGTTGCCCGCGGGCACGGGGTCGAGCAGACGCTGGGCGAGACGCAGGGCACAGAAGCCGGGGCGGCTGATCGCATCGAGGCCGAGGCGTGCCCATTCCGGCAGCAACACCGAGTCGAGGTCGTAGCTGAGGTTATAGGCGACCAAAGGCCGATCACCGGCATAGTCGGCGAAGGCGGCATAGACCGCGTGCGGTGCTTCGCCGTCACGCTCGAGGATCTCGCGGGTGTAGCCGTTGACGCGTGAGGCCTCGGGCGGGATCTCGATGCCGTGGTTGAGCATGCGCTGGAACGGCTCGCCCTCTGGCTCCCAGCCGCGCATGCGTTGGGCGGCGAGTTCGACGACGTAGATGGGAGCCTTGAT